>JBDSMV010000357.1:0-8022 GCA_039915715.1 Rubrivivax sp.
TCACGCCGGCTCGACTGACCGGCACGCGTGCCTACTACCAGCGTCAGCTGACCACCGCCATCAAGCGCGCGCGCTTCCTGGCGCTGCTGCCGTACTCTGACCAGCACAAGGTCTGAGGGAGCCGACACCATGCAAATCATTCTTCTGGAAAAAGTCGGAAAGCTCGGCAATTTGGGCGATGTCGTCAACGTCAAGCCGGGCTACGCCCGCAACTTCCTGATCCCGACCAAGCTGGCGCGGCGCGCCACCGAGTCGGCCATCAAGGAGTTCGAAGGCCGCCGGGCCGAGCTCGAAAAGGCTGCAGCTGCCAAGCTGGCCGAAGGCCAGGCGCTGGGCGAAAAGATGGCTGGCAAGACTGTCTTCATCGCACAGAAGGCCGGTGTGGACGGGCGCTTGTTCGGCTCGGTCACCAATGCCGACATTGCCGAAGCACTCGGCAAGCTGGGCATGACGGTGCAGAAATCGCAGATCAAGCTGACCAGCGGCGCCATCAAGACCACCGGCGAGCACCACGTGCAGGTGTCGCCGCACACCGACGTGCAGGTCGATCTGACCGTGCAGGTGATTCCGCAGACGGCCTGATTGCGCAACGACTGCGGTTCGGCGTAAGCTGAGCCACAGCACCCGGGGCCGGGGCCTGCGAACAGCAGGTCCCGGCCCCTTGTCATTCGGGGGTTGCACTTTCCACGGTTTGTCCACCGGCTTGTCCACGGCCTGTGCACAGCGGACGCGTCCGGACCCCACGGGTTGCCAGCTCGCACATCCGATATCGCCTTCATCACCGAGAACCCGCCATGTCTGCGCTATACGAAGCCCGCGACGCCCGAGACACCGCCCCCCGCGACGACGAGGTCGCCCGCCTTCGGGTGCCGCCGCATTCGGTCGAGGCCGAACAGAGCGTACTGGGCGGGCTGCTGCTGGACAACCTGGCCTGGGACCGCGCCGGTGACCTGCTGACCGACAGCGACTTCTACCGCCACGAACATCGGCTGATCTACGGCGCCATCGGTGGCCTGGTGTCCAACAGCAAGCCGGCTGATGTGATCACGGTTTTCGAGCAACTGCAGGGTGTGGGCAAGGCGGCCGATGCGGGGGGACTGGCGTATCTGAATGCGCTGGCGCAGAGCGTGCCCAGTGCCGCCAACATGCGGCGATATGCAGAGATCGTCCGTGAGCGCTCGATCCTGCGCAAGCTGATCGCCGCCAGCGACGATATCGCCACCAGCGCTTTCAACCCGCATGGTCGCCAGGTCAGCACGGTGCTGGACGAAGCCGAGAGCAAGATCTTCCAGATCGGCGAGGAGGGATCCAGGCAAAAGCAGGGTTTCCAGGGCATCGACAAACTGGTGGTGTCGCTGATCGACCGGGTGCAGGAGCTGCATGACAACGGCGCCGAGGAAGTCACCGGCGTGCGCACCGGCTTCTACGACCTGGACCGCCTGACCGCCGGGCTGCAGAAGGGCGATCTGATCGTGCTGGCGGCGCGGCCATCGATGGGCAAGACGGCTTTCGCGCTCAACATCGCCGAACACGTGGCGGTGCAGGAAGGCCTGCCGGTGCTGGTGTTCTCGATGGAGATGGGTGCGGCGCAACTGGCGCTGCGTCTGGTGGGATCGCTGGGCCGCATCAATCAGCAAAACCTGCGCACCGGCCGCCTCGACAGTGGTGAATGGGAGCGCCTGACCGATTCGGTCGAGAAGCTGAGCCAAGTTCAGCTCTACATCGACGAAACCGCAGCGCTGACCAGTTCCGAGCTGAGGGCCAGGGCACGCCGCATGGCGCGGCAGTTCGGGCAGCTGGGGCTGATCGTGATCGACTACCTGCAATTGATGAGCGGCAGCAGCAACGGCGACGAGAACCGCGCTACCGAGATCGGCGAAATCTCGCGCGGCCTGAAGGCGCTGGCGAAGGAGTTGCAGTGCCCGGTGATGGCGCTGTCGCAGTTGAACCGCAGCGTGGAGTCGCGCAATGACAAGCGGCCGATGATGAGCGACCTGCGCGAATCGGGCGCGATCGAGCAGGACGCCGACATCATCATGTTCATCTATCGAGACGACTACTACAACAAGGAAAGCAAGGAGCCGGGGGTGTCCGAGATCGTGATCGCCAAGCAACGCAATGGTCCGGTGGGCACCGTGAAACTGACTTTCCTGAAACCACTGACGCGGTTCGACAACCTGGCCCCGGGCAGTTCGGGCGGCGATTACTGACCCGGCTGACCGGGCTTGGAATAGGCCGGCGGCCGCGCCCATCGGGGCGGAAACGCGATTGCCCGCGTTTGCAAGACTGTATATATTCACAGTATGCAAACCGAACCCATGCCGACAGGCGCTGACCCTGCCACGGTGCTCTACGCACCCCCGCAAGCCGGTCCTCGCAAGGGGCGCGGCACCATCTGGGCCATCGAGCACCGCTTCTCCGAACACACCCACACCGCGTTTGACGACGGATGGGGTTCGCTGGAGCAGGCTGCCGCCGAAGACCGGCTGTCTCCCGGCACCGTGGTGCTGGAAGAAAACGTCAAGAGCATCCTGTTGGGCAACGAGTCGCCCGACATCGGCTTCGACCTCTCGATCAACCCGTACCGCGGTTGCGAACACGGCTGCATCTACTGCTACGCCCGCCCCACCCACAGCTTCCTGAACCTGTCTCCGGGGCTCGACTTCGAAACCCGCATCATCGCCAAGATCAACGCCGCAGACCGTTTGCGTGAGGCGTTGGCTGCGCGGGCTTACACGCCGCTCCAACTCAACCTGGGCTCGGTCACCGACGCCTACCAGCCGGCTGAGCGGCGGCTGAAGATCACGCGCTCGCTGATCGAGGTGCTGGCAGAAGCGCGCCACGGCTTCTCGGTCATCACGAAGTCGAGCCTGATCGAGCGCGACATCGACTTGATTGCACCGATGGCGCAGCAACGCATGGCCGCGGTCTATGTGTCGTTGACCACGCTCGACCCGGCCCTGGCACGCGCGCTGGAGCCGCGTGCGGCAGCCCCGCAGCGGCGCCTGCGCACCATTGAAACCCTGGCGAAGGCAGGCATTCCGGTTGGCGTGAGCGTGTCGCCGCTGATCCCGTTCCTGAATGAGCCTGAGCTCGAACGCATCCTGCAGGCCGCGCACGATGCCGGCGCCAGCATGGCCTTCAGTGTCGTGCTGCGACTGCCCTGGGAAGTCAACCCGCTGTTTCAGAACTGGCTCGATCAGCACGTGCCCGATCGCGCGGCCCGCATCATGGCCCGGGTGCGAGAGATGCGCGGGGGGCTCGACAACGACGGCCGCTTCGGCAGCCGCATGACGGGGCAGGGGGTCTGGGCGAGGCTGCTGCGCCAGCGCTTCGAAAAGGCCTGCAACCGAATGGGTCTGTCGCGGCAGCGGCTGGATCTGGATCTGAGCCGGTTCAGGCCGCCTGCCGGTGTGGCGGGTCAGGGATCGCTGTTCTAAGCCCCGGGCCACCGGCCGAGGTGGTCGCACCCCGCAGCACCCGAAAATTTGCGTCAACAGCGCAGAAGACGAAGCCAGAGCGGCGCTCGGGCATCAATCCAGCCTCACTTGAACAGGTCCTTGACCCGGTCGGTCCAGCTCTTCGCGTTCGGCGAATGGCGATCGCCCGACTTGCGGAACGATTCTTCCAAGTCCATCAGCAGCTTGCGCTGCTGCTCCGTCAGCTTGACCGGCGTCTCAACGGTGACATGGCAATACAGATCACCCGGATAGCTCGACCGCAGACCCTTGATGCCCTTGCCGCGCAATCTGAAGGTCTTGCCATGTTGCGTGCCTTCGGGCAGTTCGATCTCGGCTCTGCTGCCGAGCGTCGGCACCGCGATCGTGCCACCGAGCGCCGCAGTGGTCAGCCCCACCGGCACCGAGCAATGCAGGTCGTCGCCGTCGCGTTCGAAGATCTCGTGCGGCTTGACGCGGATCTCGATGTAGAGGTCTCCGGACGGCCCGCCGTTGGTGCCCGGCTCACCGTTGCCCGCCGAGCGGATCCGCATGCCTTCGTTGATGCCGGCCGGAATCTTCACTTCCAGCGTCTTCTGCTTCTTCAGCTTGCCGGCGCCGCTGCAGGTGGTGCAGGGCTCGGGGATGATCTTGCCGCTGCCATGGCAGTGGGGGCAGGTCTGCTGGATGCTGAAAAAACCCTGCCGCAGGTGCACCGTGCCGGCGCCGCTGCAGGTCGGGCAGGTCTTGGCAGCAGTGCCCGGCTTGGCGCCGCTGCCGCTGCAGGTTTCGCAGGTCTCCCAGCTCGGAACCCGAATCTGGGTTTCTTTACCGCCGGCAGCTTCCTCCAGCGTGATCTCCATCGCATAGCTGAGATCGCTGCCGCGGTAGACCTGCTGGCCACCACCACCTGGGCGGCGGGCGCCGCCTGCAGCACCACCGAAGATGTCTCCGAAGATGTCTCCGAAGGCCTCTGCGAACCCGCCAAAGCCTTCCCCACCCGGCCCGCCGCGGCCCCCCATGCTCGGGTCAACGCCGGCATGGCCGTACTGGTCGTAGGCGGCCCGCTTCTGCGAGTCGGACAGGATCTCGTAAGCCTCGTTGGCCTCCTTGAACTTGTCCTCAGATTTCTTCGAATCGTCACCCTGATTGCGGTCCGGGTGGTGCTTCATCGCCAGTTTGCGATAAGCCTTCTTGATGTCGGCTTCGGAGGCGTTCTTGGGCACACCCAGGATGTCGTAGAAGTCGCGCTTGGCCATGCAAAACCCTCAACCACTGATCGGTGCGGCCGCCCGAAGCTCACCGGGGCAGGCCGCAGCGGTCGCAACACACAAAGCCGCGGCGGGCTGCGGGCAGTCCCGCAGAACCCACGCGCGGCGGATCGCTCGCGCGGCCAGTCTGGCCCGCGCGTGCCTCGCTCTTCGAGCCGTTACTTGACTTCCTTGAAGTCGGCGTCGACCACGTCTTCTTCGCCTTCGCGCTTGCTGCGCGGCGGCTCGTTGCCGCTGGTGGCGCCATCGGCGGGGCCGGACGCACCTGCTGCGCCTGCCGCCGCAGCCGCTGCCTGCGCATCGGCATAGGTCTTCTCGCCCAGCTTCTGGCTCGCCGTCATCAGCGCTTCGGTCTTGGCTTCGATCGCGGTCTTGTCGTCGCCCTTGATGGCTTCTTCGACATCTTTCAGCGCGGCTTCGATCTTCTCTTTCTCAGGCGCGTCTAGCTTGTCGCCATGCTCGGCGAGGCTCTTCCTGACCGAATGCAGCATGGCGTCGGCCTGATTGCGGGCCTGCACCAGTTCGACCTTGATCTTGTCGTCGGCGGCATTGGCTTCGGCATCCTTGACCATCTTCTCGATCTCGGCTTCGTTCAGACCCGAGTTCGCCTTGATGGTGATCTTGTTTTCCTTGCCGGTGGCCTTGTCCTTCGCGCCCACATGCAGGATGCCGTTGGCATCGATGTCGAACGTGACCTCGATCTGCGGCATGCCACGCGCCGAAGGCGGGATGCCTTCGAGGTTGAACTCACCCAGGCTCTTGTTGCCGGTGGCCAGCTCGCGTTCACCCTGGTAGACCTTGATCGTCACTGCCGGCTGGTTGTCGTCGGCGGTGCTGAAGGTCTGCGCGAATTTGGTGGGGATCGTGGTGTTCTTCTTGATCATCTTCGTCATCACGCCGCCCAGGGTTTCGATGCCCAGGCTCAGCGGGGTGACGTCGAGCAGCAGCACATCCTTGCGGTCGCCGCCCAGCACCTGGCCCTGGATGGCGGCGCCAACTGCCACCGCTTCGTCGGGGTTGACGTCCTTGCGCGGCTCTTTGCCGAAGAACTCCTTGACCATTTCCTGCACCTTGGGCATGCGGGTCATCCCGCCGACCAGGATTACGTCGTCGATTTCGGTCAACTTGACGCCAGCGTCCTTGACAGCGACCTTGCAGGGGTCGATGGTGCGCTGGATCAGCTCGTCCACCAGGCTTTCGAACTTGGCACGTGTGAGCTTGATGTTCAGGTGCTTCGGACCTGAGGCGTCGGCCGTGATGTAGGGCAGGTTGATATCGGTCTGGGTGCTGCTCGAGAGCTCGATCTTGGCTTTCTCGGCGGCTTCCTTGAGCCGCTGCAGCGCCAGCACATCCTTGGTTAGATCGACGCCTTGGTCTTTCTTGAACTCTCCGACGATGTAATCGATGATGCGCTGGTCGAAGTCTTCGCCGCCCAGGAAGGTGTCGCCGTTGGTCGACAGCACTTCGAACTGCTTCTCGCCGTCGACATCGGCGATCTCGATGATGCTGATGTCGAAGGTGCCACCGCCAAGGTCGAAGACTGCGATCTTGCGGTCACCCTTGCCATGCTTGTCAAGGCCGAACGCCAATGCCGCGGCGGTCGGCTCGTTGATGATGCGCTTGACGTCCAGACCGGCAATGCGACCGGCGTCTTTGGTGGCCTGACGCTGGCTGTCGTTGAAGTAGGCAGGCACCGTGATCACGGCTTCGGTGACCGCTTCACCCAGGTAATCCTCGGCGGTCTTCTTCATCTTGCGCAGCACTTCGGCGCTGATCTGCGGTGGTGCCAGCTTTTTGCCGCGCACCTCGATCCAGGCATCGCCGTTGTCGGCAGCCGCGATCTTGAACGGCATCAGCTCGATGTCCTTCTGCACTTCCTTTTCGGCGAACTTGCGCCCGATCAAGCGCTTGGACGCATAGACCGTGTTTCTCGGGTTCGTCACCGACTGGCGCTTGGCCGATGCACCGACCAGGATCTCGCCGTCTTCCTGGTAGGCGATGATTGACGGCGTGGTGCGCGCGCCTTCACTGTTCTCGATGACCTTGGCGGTGTTGCCTTCCATGACCGCGACACACGAATTCGTGGTGCCCAGGTCGATGCCGATGATCTTTCCCATGGTGTTTCCTGCTCCGTTGGCGTTGATTGGTGTGGACGTGCGGCCGCGCGGTCGGCTTTCAAGGGTGGCTCGGGCGGGGATCGGTGGCAGCGCGCCCGGATCCGTCTGCCGCGCCGCTACTTTGGCGCCGCGACGGTGACCAGGGCGGGCCGCAGCACCCGGTCGGCGATCAGATAGCCCTTCTGCAGCACCATCACCACGGTGTTGGCTTCCTGGTCGGCGGGTACGACACTGATGGCCTGGTGCTGATGCGGGTCGAAGCGAGTGCCGGCCGGTGGCTCGATCGCCACCACGCGGTTGCGCTCCAGCGCCTGGGTCAGCTGCCGCAACGTGGCATGCACGCCTTCAAGCAACTGTTCGGGGGTGGCGCTGTCGATGGCGATCGCGGCTTCCAGGCTGTCACGCACCGGCAGCAGGCTCTCGGCGAAGCCCTCGATCGCAAATTTGCGCGCCTTCGAGACCTCTTCATCGGCCCTGCGGCGGGTGTTCTCGGCCTCGGCCTTGGCCCTGAGGTAGGCGTCGGATACCTCGGTGTGGCGGGCCTGCAGTCCGGCCAGCTGAACCTCGGCACTCTGGCCTTGCGCATCGGACGCCGCCTCCCCGTCGCCATCAAAGGCAAATGGATCGGGTGCGGCGCCGGCTGGATCGTCGGGATGGTGAAATTCGGGTGGCGGATTCATGGGCTCGAATGGCCGGATTCGCGTCCGGCGTCGTGATGCGCGTGAAAAAAATGTCGTGTGCGACGGAATTTGGGACCGCTAGGCGGATTTCAAGGGCTCGGTGGCGAGGTCAGCGGCGGACTCGGGTCCTCAACGGTCGTCCCCCGGAAGATCGTCGACGCTGGCACTCCAGCGCTGCCAATCGGCCAGGTCGCGTCGGTTGCGCTTGGTCGGTCGCCCCTGTTCGATGCCCTGCGCCGGCTCGACCCCCATGCGTCGGGCTTCGGCGGCGTGTTCGCGGGCCGCGATGCTGGCCGCGCTTTCCTCGTAGAAGGTTTGCGCCACCGGGGCCGGTCCGCGCACGGTGCCTGCGATCAGCACAGTGACGGTGCGCACCAGTGGCCCCTGGCGAAACGCCACCACATCACCGACCTTCAAGTCGCGTGATGCCTTGGCCGCCTGTTCGTTGACGAACACCCGGCCGCGGCCGATTTCGTCAGATGCCAGGCCGCGCGTCTTGTAGAAGCGCGCCGCCCAG
>JBDSMV010000379.1:0-3648 GCA_039915715.1 Rubrivivax sp.
GAGATCGCCTTCGTCGGTCGCAGCAACGCCGGCAAATCGACTGCCATCAACACCTTGGCGCAGCAGCGACGGTTGGCGTTCGCATCCCGCACCCCGGGCCGCACGCAGCACATCAACCTGTTCGAGGTCGGCCCGCGCGACCGGCCCGACCTGCTGTTCGCCGACCTTCCCGGTTATGGCTATGCGGCGGTCGAGCGCGCTGCCAAGCTGCGCTGGCAGGCGGTGATGGCCGACTACCTGCAACTGCGGCGGCCGCTGCATGGGGTGGTGCTGATGATCGACTCTCGGCTCGGCTTCACCGACCTCGACCGTCGGCTTCTGGCGCTGATGGCGCCGCGGTTGTCCAATGGCGAAGTGCGGCTGCTGGTGCTGCTGACCAAGGCCGACAAGCTCAACAAGCGCAATGCGCAGCTGGCATTGACCGCGGCCCAGGCGGTGCTGGCGGAGGTCTCCACCGAAGCCGCCGACATCGCCATCACCCTGTTTTCGGCGCTGTCGAAACAAGGGCTTGAGGACGTGGCCACCACCCTGCACGGCTGGATCCCGCGCGCGGTTTCGGCTCCACTGGGCGACCCCGAAGCCCCGATTCGTTGTTTCGACCTGCCGCTGCCCCATGGCATCACCTTGGCCTGCCGCGCGCCGGCGCCACCGCCATCCACCGCGGTGGCAGCGCCGGCGGATGGTCCCGCTCATGGCAGCCTCCGCGTGATGCTGCTGCACGGGTTCCCCGAAGCCGCTTTCGTCTGGGACGACGTAATGCGGTTGGTCTCGGCATCGCTGCCGCACGCCGATTTGGTGGCACCGAACCTGCGCGGCTTCCCGGGATCGTCTGCGCCTGTTGATCTGGCGGCCTACCGGGCACGTCCCCTGGTGCAGGACCTGATCGCCGCCATCGAGCATCGCGGTTCGCCGCTCGACCTGCTGGTGGCGCATGACTGGGGCGGGGCCCTGGCGTGGAATCTGGCGGCGGCCCGTCCAGACCTGCTCCGGCAGCTTCTGATCATCAATTCCCCGCATCCTGCAGCCTTCCTGCGCGAACTTCGCGACAACCCGGCGCAGCAGGCGGCCAGTGCGTATATGAACTTCCTGTGCAGACCGGACGCAGCCGCTCTCTTGTCTGCCAACCACTGGGAACGGCTGTGGCGCTTCATGGGGCCGACACCGTGGATGACGCCCGATCTGTGCCAGCGCTACGAAGCCGCATGGGGCGAACACGGGGCGGGGTTGGAGGGCCCCTTGAATTACTACCGCGCATCGCCGTTGCGGCCCCCGATGGCGGACGACGATGCACTGCTGCGCTTGCAACTGCCCGACGCAATCGTCCATGTCGCGGTGCCGACCATGGTGCTGTGGGGCGAGCGAGATCAGGCGCTGTTGCCAGGTCTGCTCGATGGCCTCGAGCACTGGGTGCCAGCGCTTCAGATCGTGCGCGTGCCCGATGCCGGTCACTGGATCGTGCACGAGCAGCCCGAGCGGGTGGCGCAGACCATCATGGGTCTGCTCTCGACGGGAGCCCAGGGGCGGGACCGGGACGACCGTGCGGCGCCGGGCTGAACGGCTGCCGAACCCAACGTTTCAGGCCGCCCGGCTGCGCTCCGCCATCTGCGCCTGCAGGCGCGCCGCGGCCGACCCCACCAGGTTGCGTTGCTTGAGCGTCTTGGCCAGCCGCTCGGCATGCAGCATCAGCAGCGCGCCGCGACGCACGGCCCAACTCTGATCGGATGCGCCGTCGCTGAACAGCCAGATCTCGCGACGCTCGCCCGGCCACAGCAGGCGCGCGCGCACCCAGCGGCCCTGCAGGAACAAACGCACCCAGGTGCCCGGTTTCAATGTCGACAACCAGTGTTCGGCGTCCGAAAGCGACCGCCGCGCTGCCATCGGTTCGTCGTCGGGCAGCAGTTCGGCCGGCACCGTGTCCAGCTGCGGAACGTCCAGCATGCCGTGCAGGGTCGTCGGCGGGCCGACATCGGCGTCGAGCTTGGCTTCAAGGGCCTGCAATTCGGCGATGTGGCTGGCTGCCGCCGTCAATCGCCGGGCGTGCCGCTTGTCCAGGAACGCATCCAGGCGATCGATGGCCCATCGGTACAGGCCAGCGTTCTGCTCGGTCTCGGCAGCGATCTGTTCGACTGTTTCATGCACCAGTTTCAACAACATCCGGCGCTCCGGGTCGGCGGCGTCGGGCGACATCTCGCTTTCGAAGCCGACCCGGTTGACGAAGCGCCACAACGGATGGTCCTGCTGGTCGAGAACGTCGCTCTCGCGCAGGGTCAGGCGCATGGCCGGGCCTTGCAGCCGGGCCAGGACCTGGCCGATGTCGGCCGGAATTCGGTCCTCGGTTTGCAGGGTTTCGAACAGCCGGCTCATCAGCTCGATTGCCCGGCGGTCGACGGGGTCGGTGGTGTGGCGGGCCACGTCGTGCCAACGGGTCTGCAGTGCGCCGACCGCCGGGTGGATGGCGTGGCCCGACTGCCCTCGCGCGGGCGCAGCAGCCGGCGGAGAGTCGAGCGCCCCATGCATCGTCGTGCGCAACAGGTGCAGACCGGGGACGATCGTGATGTCGGCAAGCTGGCTGCGCGTGCCATGCCGCGAGCCGGCTGGCAGGATCAACGTGCGGTAAGCCGCCGGCTCGATCCCCATCGACTCCAGTCGCGACGATGAAGCCGCATAGCTCCGGCGCAGCTGCTGCGCCATTGCCACGCCGGCATGGCGCATGAACGAGACCTGGTGACCATGCGACAGGGTCAGCGCGTGGGCCGCCGCCCACAGCGCATGGGCGTGGGTTTCGGCGCGGAAGGGGTTGTGGTCGCGGGCCACGTCCATGTCGCCCACCAGGGCCGACACATAGGTCTGCAACTCGCGCAGTTCGTACTCGGCCACGCTGCGGATGGCTTCTACCGCATGCGACAACTCGACGTCGACCGCGACTTCGGCTTCGTCCATCAGCGCCATCGTCGACGAGTGAGCCTCTGCCAGCAACGCGCGCCGTGGTTGACCGGCATCGGTTGCATTCGGCACCCCGGTGGCCTGCTCCTGCAGTTGCTTGTGCAGCGACCGCATGTAGTAGTCGGCCAGACGGCCACGCTGCGCCTTCAGCGCCGACATCAGGTCGCCAACGATCTGACGCTGCGAAGGCGGCTGACCCGGCAGGCCCGCCTGCAGCTGCTCCAGCGTGCCGTCGATCACCTGGTCGAACAACAGTGGCGCGCGCAGCAACTCGTCGTCGACGAACTGCTGCAGGGCAGGGGATGCGAAGCCTTCTGACATGCGAGACATTTTGTGCCGCGACCCTCCTTTCGGTCGGCAGAACAGCGGCGTTTTGGGCACCTGTTCCCGGGTTCCAGAACGGCCGGGCCCTGAAACGAAAACAGCCCGCAACGCCGAAGCGCGCGGGCTGTCAAAACGAGGCGGGTGCCAGCGAAGCGTTCGGCTGCAGACCGCTGTCGGGCAGTCTGCGGGCCGCGGACTTACATGTCCATGCCGCCCATGCCACCCATGCCACCCATGCCACCACCCATGCCGCCACCGGCCGAGTCATCCTTCGGCGACTCGGCGATCATGGCTTCGGTGGTCAGCATCAGGCTGGCGACCGACGCTGCGTTTTGCAGCGCGGTACGGGTCACCTTCGTCGGGTCCAGGATGCCCATTTCG
>JBDSMV010000192.1:0-3759 GCA_039915715.1 Rubrivivax sp.
CTTCTCGCAGGTCAACGACCTGTTCGGCTTTCGGATCGTGGTGCCGACGACCGGCGAGTGTTATGCGGCACTCGGGGTGCTGCACCAGCTCTACAAGCCGGTGCCGGGGCGCTTCAAGGACTTCATCGCGATCCCCAAGCCCAACAACTACCAGAGCCTGCACACGACCCTTGTCAGCCCGCTCGGCACGGCGGTCGAGTTTCAGATTCGCACCGATCGCATGCACGCGGTGGCCGAGAAAGGCATCGCCTCGCACTGGATCTACAAGGAAGGCGACAAGTCCGGTCCCAAGGGTCAGCCGAGCGCAGCCGACGCGCAGCGGCTGTCGGGCATCTGGCTGCAGAGCCTGCTGGACATTCAGGACGAAACCCGCGACGCGGCTGAGTTCCTCGAGCACGTCAAGATCGACCTGCACCCCGAGGCGGTCTATGTCTTTACGCCGCAGAACAAGATCCTGGCGCTGCCGCGTGGCGCCACGCCGATCGACTTCGCCTACGCGATCCACTCCGATGTCGGCCAGCGCATGGTGGCCGCCAAGATCAACCAGGAGCCGGTGGCGCTGCGAACCGAGTTGCGCAGCGGCGACGTGGTCGAGATCATCACCGCCCCGGGTGGCAAGCCCAACCCGGCATGGCTGACGATGGTGCGAACCGGGCGCGCACGCTCGAAAATCCGCCACCACCTGAAAAGCCTGGAGGCCGACGAATCGCTGGCCCTGGGTGAGAAGCTGTTGCTGCAGGCGTTGCGCGCCGAAGGCCTGCAGCCGCCGTCCATCGATCCCAAGGACACAACCGGGGTTGCGCTGTGGCAGCAGCTGACGCGCTGGAGTGGCAACAAGAGCCGGGCCGACCTGATGGTGGACATCGGCCTCGGTCGCAAGATCGCGACCATCGTTGCCAAGCGCATGGCGAGAATGATGATCGAGCGGGGCAGCAAACCCGACGCCGTCACGCTGACGATCGGCCGTTATGCGCAGGACGATGGCATCGGCACCCAGGGCACGGTGTTCATCGACGGCAGTGAAGGGGGGTCGATCCAACTCGCCACTTGCTGCCGGCCGATTCCCGGCGACCCGATAACCGGCTACCTGGGCCGCGGCGAAGGCTTGCTGGTGCACACCACCGACTGCCCCACCGGCAGGCGCCTGTTCCAGCGCGGCCGCGAGCGGTGGATGCAGGTGGCCTGGGCCGACGAACTCGAACGCAGTTTCGAGACGGCGCTCTATGTGCTTGTCACGAACGGCAAGGGCGTGCTGGCATCGCTGGCCACTGCGATCAGCGTTGCCGAAGCCGACATCACCCACATCGACATGGACCCGGAGCCGGCCGATGAACTGATCGAGCTGCGCCTGTTGGTCAGCGTGCGCGACCGCGTGCATCTGGCCGACGTGCTGCGCGCCCTGCGCCGTTCACCGGTGGTGCAGCGGGTGTCACGCAACCGCTTCAATCAGGTGATTGCGGAAGGCGCTTAGGCCCTTCTCGTCGGTGCTCGCTGTCGACCGGACAGCAGAGAAAATCGAGGTGGAAGTCTCTGATGCGGGCTTCGTCGAAGAGGCGCAGCACGGGGTGACGGGACCTACTTGCGCGGTGTCGTTCCTTGCGTCAAACGGAGCCTGACGGCGCGGGGTAGGTCACCTGCACGACTTCGATGCGCTCGGTGCCGGCAGGTGTCACCAGCGGCACCTCGTCGCCCTCGTTGGCCTTTAACAGTGCGCGCGCAATCGGTGACACCCAACTGACTTCGCCGTTCAGGCTGTCGGCCTCGTCGACGCCCTTGATGGTGATGGTGCGCTCGGTGCCGTCGGCGTCGGCGTAGGTCACGGTGGCACCGAAGTAGACCTGGGTGTTGCCATGGTGCAGCGACGGGTCGGCGACTTCGGCGATGTCCAATCGCTTGGTCAGGAAGCGAATGCGGCGGTCGATTTCGCGCAGGCGTTTCTTGCCGTAGAGGTAGTCGCCGTTCTCCGACCGGTCGCCGTTCTTGGCAGCCCACGAGACGATCTCGACGATCTTCGGCCGCTCGTCATTCAACAGCGTCATCAGCTCCGCGCGCAGCCTGGCATAGCCGGCCGGTGTCAGGTAGTTGCGCGCGCCAGGCGGCAGCGGCGGCAGGGCGGCCGAGGCAGCGTCGTCGCCGTCCAGATCGTCGGCATCGCCATCGGGTTCGCGGGTGAAGGCCTTGTTCATGCCCGATTGTCGCCAGTCGACCGGCGCCTGGCGCCTGGCGCTTGTTGGACGCTGGTCAGGCGCTCGCGGGATCTCCGCACGGGCTCGACCAGAATCGGGGCCCATGACCGCATCGCCTGCCCAGTCTTTGCCTGCCGGCCTGCCTGCAGGAATCGTGGTGCTCGAGCGCGGCTGGTTGTCGTCGAACAACGTGCTGCTGCGTGGTAGCCCCGATGACGACGGCGATGTGCTGGTCGATGCCGGCCATGTGAGCCATGCCCCGCAAACGCTGGCGCTCGTGCGGCAGGCGCTCGACGGGCATCGCCTGGCCGCGGTCGTCAACACCCACCTGCATTCCGACCATTGCGGCGGCAACGCCGCGTTGCAGCGCACCTTCGGCTGCCGCCTCGGCATCCCGCCCGGACAGTGGCTCGCGGTGCAACGTTGGGACGAGGTGGCGCTGACCTATGCACCGACGGCACAGCGCTGCGAACGCTTCAGCCCCGACTTCAGATTGGTGCCGGGGCAGGCGCTGACCGTCGGTGGATTCGACTGGCAGGTGCTGGCGGCGCCGGGGCATGACCCGCATTCGGTGATCCTGTTCGAGCCGTCGCAGCGGGTCGCCATCACTGCCGATGCGTTGTGGCAACGCGGCTTCGGCATCGTGTTCCAGGAGCTCGATGGCGAGCGCGCCTTCGACGATGTGGCCGACGTGCTGGATTTGATCGAGTCGCTCGATGCGCGCTGGGCGATTCCCGGTCACGGCGCTCCCTTCAATGAGGTACCGGCGGCGCTGGTGGTCGCGCGTCAGCGCCTGGCCGCCTTTCGCGCCGACCCCGACCGCCATGCCCGCCATGCGATGAAGGCGCTGGTCAAGTTCCACCTGCTGGCCGAGCAACAGCAGACCTGGCCGCAATTGCAGGCGTGGCTCGAGCGGGGCGCGCTGTACGGGGCGGTGTGGCAGCGCCTGGGTCGCCCGGCCGGTTCGCTGGCCGCCTTTGCGCAGCACCTGGTGAAGGAGATGGCGGCGAGCGGGGCGCTGGCACTGCGCGACGGTGTGGTCTTCAACCACTGAGGCGGCACCGCGAACGCGGGGTGTGGCGCATCGATCGGTAGCCGCCGCAGAATGGGCGGCCCGCAGGTGGAGCGCAGCCCATGCCGACCCCGTTCGATTCCAGTCCCAACCGCAGCAACGACCCCGATCGCGAAGCCGTCGACACCCGCACCGAAACCGACAGTTTCGGTCCGATCGAAGTGCCCGCCGCTGCGCTGTGGGCCGCGCAGACCCAGCGCAGCCTGAAGTTCTTCGCGATCGGCACACAGCGCATGCCCAGCGAAGTGGTGCGGGCACTGGCCGAAATCAAGCGGGCCGCGGCCGAGGTCAACTGCGAGCTGGGTTTGCTGGATGCCACCAAGGCGGCAGCGATTGCCGACGCCGCCGCGCAGGTGGCTGCTGGCGAGCATGCCGAACAGTTCCCGTTGTCGGTGTGGCAGACGGGGTCGGGCACCCAGAGCCACATGAACGTCAACGAGGTTCTCGCCCATCTGGCTTCTCGTGCACTCGGCGGTGGCCTGGGTGCCGACCGGGTCGTGC
>JBDSMV010000034.1:0-8601 GCA_039915715.1 Rubrivivax sp.
CTTGTCGGTGGCCTGGCGATAGAGCTTGAAGTTGATTTCGGTCTGGGCTCGGCCGTCGTCCCATTCGACGAACGGCCGCAGTTCTGTTCGACCGAGCCGCCTGCGGGCAACGGCGCGGCACTCAACCGTGATGTCGACCCGTGGGTCTGGCGTTCGAGCGCGGGATTCGGGGGCACCGCAGTCGCCGTTCGAACGACAGCGCGGGCCACGAGTCCTTCTCCCCCTGCGTTCTCGCTCGCAAAGATGAAGACCGTGTCGCCGCTGGCAATGAGCTTGCCGCCATGCATCGTCTTTTGGGCAAAAAAGGTCTGCACCGACATGCGAGCGTCGCTGACCGCGGCCTTGGTGGCGAACGCAGTCACCGTGGGCGCCGATCAGGGCGACTTGATGAACCGCGTGTCAGCCAACTTCGACAGGTCCGGGATCTGGCGAATGATGCCGGCGGCCAGCAGCAGGTCGGCGGCTTCCTTGCTGAACCTGGCGTGTTCACCTGCGAAGAAGGTCTGGTTGGCGGCGCGGTCTTGCCAGCGCAGGTACTTCTGGCTGGCTTCGAACTTCTCGCCCGACTGCTTGACATCGGCGCCCATGATCTCGTAGCTCTTGGCCGGGTCGGACTTGATCATCGCCAACGCGTCGAAGTAACCGTCGGCCAGAGCCTTGGCGGCCTTCGGGTTGTCGGCCAGGAACTTGGGCGTGCAGCCGAAGGTGTCCATCACCATCGGGTAGTCGAGCGTGGTGGCGATGATGGTGCCGGCTTCGGGCTTGGCCCGCACCGCGCTCAGATACGGCTCGTAAGTCATCGCGGCGTCGATGCCATCGGTGCCGGCGAGCATCGCGTTGGCGGCGGCCTGCGGCGACAGGTTGACGACTTTCACGTCCTTGATCGACAGGCCGTTCTTCGACAGCATCCAGGCCAGGCCGAAGTACGGCGCGGTGCCCGGCGCGTCGGCGGCCACCGTCTTGCCTTTCAGGTCCTTGATGCTCGCGATGCCCGGCTTGACCACCATGCCGTCGGCACCGTAGCTCTTGTCGAGCTGGAAGATCTGCGTGGTGGCCACGCCGCCCGCATTCCACACCACCCAGGTTTCGACCGTGGTGGCGGCGCACTGGATGTCGCCCGATGCAATTGCCAAGTGGCGATCCTTTTGCGGAATCTTCTTGATCGTCACGTCGAGACCGTGTTTCTTGAAAAGCCCTGCCTCCTTGGCCAGTGTCAGCGGTGCGAAGCCGGTCCAGCCCGAGATGCCAACGGCCACCGCGGTGTCTTGGGCGAAGGCCGACGGGCCGCAGGATACGAGGGCCAGCGCGGCGCACAGTCGCAAGGTCTTCATGGATTCACTCCGGTTGAGGTTGGCGGAAAAAAGAGAGGTCGCGCACCGACGCCTACTTGACGGTTACCGTGATGGTGTCACTCATCGCGGGACCATAGCTCTGGTGCGCCCCGTTGGCGAATTGCGCCGTGAGTTTGTAGGTCCCTGGCTGCAGCGTCACCAGGGTTTCGGTCTGGCCGGCACCGAAGTGGATGTGCTTTGGGGTGGTCGGCACGACCTGGCCGCTGGCCACGGGTTGCTGGTCGATCAACAGATGGTGGTGTCCGGTGCCGGCTGTCATGGTGCCAGCGGGCGCTACCGTCATGCCTGCGACCCCGAACCGCACCTTGAACGGGCTGCTGAGCACCGCGCCGTTGGCCGGCTCCAGCAGGGTAGCCCTAGAACTGGGCAGCGGTGCCGACGCGCAAGCACCCAACAGAGCGGCCATCGTGACGGTGGCGGCAACGGTCGGCGACCTGCGACGTTGGTGTTCGGGTGCAGTGTTCATCGGGGCTCCAGTCGATGCGGATGCAATTGCGCGGGGCCCGCAGATTCGAACCCGCGCCGATTCTGTCCTGCGACATCGCGGCGCACCACGCGGGTTAGGCCTGAATCGGGCGCTCTACAACATCAGCCGCTCGCCCGTCGACAGCAACATCGGTGTCAAACCGCCCACCGCAACCAGCGCCGCCGCGGCTTCGATGTCGGGAGCCAAGTAGCGATCCTCAGGCATCCCTGCGCAGTGCTTGCGCAGCAGCTCGTGCGCCGCTTCCAGCGCGGCCGATGTGCGCAGCGGCCGCAGGAAGTCGATGCCCTGCGCGGCGGCCAGCCACTCGATCGCCACGATCTGCGCCACGTTGTCGATCATCGGCTGCAGGCGGCGGGCCGCGAAGGTGGCCATGCTGACGTGATCTTCCTGATTGGCACTGGTGGGCAGGCTGTCGACGCTGGCCGGATGCGCCAGCGACTTGTTCTCGCTGGCGAGCGCGGCGGCGGTGACATGGGCGATCATGAAACCACTGTTGAGGCCAGCGTTGGCGGTCAGGAACGGCGGCAGGCGCGAGACGTTGCTGTCGATCAGCATCGCGATGCGGCGTTCGGCGATGGCACCGACTTCGGCGATCGCCACCGCCATCGCATCGGCGACCAGCGCCACCGGTTCGGCGTGGAAGTTTCCCCCCGAGATCAATCCTTCTTCGAACACCAGCGGGTTGTCGGTCACTGCATTGGCTTCTCGCAGCAACACCGCCGCGGCATGGCGCAGCTGGTCCAGACAGGCACCCACCACCTGCGGCTGGCAGCGCAGGCTGTACGGGTCCTGCACCCGGTCGTCGTCTTGTCGGTGACTGCCGCGGATCGCGCTGCCGGCCAGCAATGCCCGGTAGCAGCGCGCCACGTCGATCTGCCCCGGCTGGCCGCGCAGCGCATGGATGCGCGGGTCGAAGGGACCGTCGCTGCCGCGTGCCGCGTCAACGGTCAACGCACCCACGACCAATGCGGCTTCCAGCACCGGCTGGAAGCTGAAGAGCGCATGCAGCGCCAGCGCCGTGCTGACCTGGGTGCCGTTGATCAGCGCCAGCCCCTCCTTGGCACCCAGCACCAGCGGTGCGATGCCATGCTGCTGCAGCACCGCAGCCGCCGGACGGCGCTGGCCGTCGATTTCGAACTCGCCTTCGCCCATCAATGCCAGCGTCAGGTGCGCCAATGGCGCCAGGTCACCCGATGCGCCCACCGACCCCTGGGCCGGCACCCACGGCGCCAGGCCGGCGTTGTGAGCCGCCACCAGCGTGTCGATGACGATCGTGCGCACACCCGAATGGCCGCGCCCCAGGCTGGCGGCCTTCAAGGCCAGCACCAGCCGCACGACCGGCGCCGGCAGCGGCTTGCCGACCCCGACGCTGTGCGAGCGGATCAGGTTCTGTTGCAGCCGGGCCAGGTCGTCGGCGCCGATGCGGGTGCTGGCCAGCTTGCCGAAGCCGGTGTTGACGCCGTAGACCGCGTCGCTGCCTTCGGCCGCGCGTCGCACCACGGCAGCTGCGGCCTCGACGCCCGGCAGCGCCGTCGGGTCCATCTGCAACGGCTGAACACCGGCGTGAATGGCCTGCAGTTCGGTCAGCGTCAACCCGCCGGGACGCAGCAGCATCAAGGGGTTCCGCCTGCGGAACCCGAGCGGTTGGCGCCTTCGACCATCGGCAGGTTCAGCCGCTGGGCCCTGGCGCAAGCCACCGCTTCGTCGTAGCCGGCATCGGCATGGCGCATGACGCCCGTGGCGGGGTCGTTCCACAGCACGCGTTCGATGCGCTTGGCGGCAGCGTCGGTGCCGTCGCAGACGATCACCACCCCGCTGTGCTGCGAATAGCCCATGCCGACCCCGCCGCCATGGTGCAGGCTGACCCACGTGGCCCCGCTGGCGGTGTTCAGGAGCGCATTCAGGAGTGGCCAGTCGCTGACCGCATCGCTGCCATCCTTCATCGACTCGGTTTCGCGATTGGGGCTTGCGACGCTGCCGCTGTCGAGGTGATCGCGGCCGATCACGATCGGAGCCTTCAGCTCGCCGCTCTTGACCATCTCGTTGAAGGCGAGCCCGGCGCGGTGGCGCTCGCCCAGGCCGATCCAGCAGATGCGCGCCGGCAGGCCCTGGAAGGCGATGCGCTCGGCGGCCATGTCGAGCCAGCGGTGCAGGTCCGCGTCCTGCGGAAAAAGCTGCTTCAGCTTGGCATCGGTCTTCTTGATGTCCTCCGGGTCGCCGCTCAAGGCCACCCAGCGAAACGGCCCCTTGCCGCGGCAGAATAGCGGCCGGATGTAGGCCGGCACGAAGCCCGGAAAGTCGAAGGCGCTCTTGACACCGGCGTCGAAGGCCACCTGGCGGATGTTGTTGCCGTAGTCGACCGTGGGCACACCCATCGCCTGGAAGTCGAGCATGGCCTGCACGTGCACGGCGCAGCTCTCGGACGCCGCTTCGCGCAGTGCCGCGTGTTGCGTGCTGTCGGCCTGCGCGGTGCGCCAACGGTCCACCGTCCAGCCGGCCGGCAAGTAACCGTTGACCAAATCGTGCGCGCTGGTCTGGTCGGTCACGAGATCGGGCCGGATGCCGGAACTCGCGCGCCGCACCAGTTCGGGCAGCAACTCGGCGGCATTGCCGAGCAGCCCCACCGACACCGCGCGGCCGGCCTTGGTGTGGGCGTCGATGCGCCGCAGCGCGTCGTCGAGGTCGGTGGCCTGCTCGTCGAGATAACGGCTGCGCAGGCGGAAGTCGATGCGGCTCTGCTGGCATTCGATGTTGAGCGAGCAGGCGCCAGCGAAAGTGGCGGCCAGCGGTTGCGCACCCCCCATGCCACCGAGGCCGCTGGTGAGGATCCACTTGCCGGTCAGATCACCACTGAAATGTTGCCTTCCCGCTTCGACGAAGGTCTCGTACGTGCCCTGCACGATGCCCTGGCTGCCGATGTAGATCCAGCTGCCGGCGGTCATCTGGCCGTACATCATCAGACCCTTGCGGTCGAGCTCGTCGAAGTGCTCCCAGGTGGCCCACTTGGGCACCAGATTCGAGTTGGCGATCAGCACCCGCGGGGCGTCGGTGTGGGTTCGAAAAACCCCCACCGGCTTGCCGCTCTGCACCAGCAGGGTTTCGTCGGTCTTCAAGCTGCGCAGGCTTGCCACGATGGCGTCGAAGCAGTCCCAGTTGCGCGCCGCCTTGCCGATGCCGCCGTAGACCACCAATGCGTCGGGGTTCTCGGCCACTTCGGGGTCCAGGTTGTTGTGCAGCATGCGCAACGCGGCTTCGATGGTCCAGTCGGCGCAGCTGATCTGGCTGCCGCGCGGCGCACGCACCGGGCGCGGGGCCGAACGGCTGTGGATGGTGGCGAGTTCGGTCATGGCAGGGCTCCAGTGGTTGCGCAGGCCCGCCCACAGGCCCGGCAGGTTGCGCTGGGTGCGGACTCTAGTTGTCTAGACAGGTCGGCGCAAGTACCATGCCGCGGATGTTCGAGCGACCCCCGACACCGGCTTCCGATGCCCGCGCAGACCCTCGCGCAGCCAGCCCCGCCGAGCACCACGACCGGCAGCGCAGATCCGGCAGCACCAACAGCGGCAGCCGCCGCAACCGCAGCGCCAACAGCTACCAGCAGGTCAAGCAGCACCTGCTCGACGGCCTGGGGTCGGGCCGCTGGCCACCGGGTGCGCTGATGCCGTCGGAGTCCGATCTGGTGGCGCGCTTCGGCGTCAGCCGCATGACGGTCAACCGCGCGTTGCGAGAACTGCAGGCCGAAGGACTGGTGCTGCGCACGCAGGGGCTCGGCACCTTCGCCGCACCGCTGCACCGTGTCAGCAGCACGCTCACGATTCACGACTTGCAAGAGCAGATCGAAGCCCGCGGCCACCGCCACCATGCACGCGTGGTGCTGCAGCGCGCCGAGCCGGCGGCCGCGGCGCTGGCTTCGCAACTCGGCATCGAAGTCGGCGCCACCGCGTTTCACACCCTGATCGTCCACCACGAAAACGGTTTGCCGCTGCAATGCGAAGACCGCTATGTGAACCCGGCCGCCGCACCCGACTATCTGCAGGCCGACTTCACCCGCATCACGCCGACACACCACCTGTTCGCCACCACCGACCTGTGGCGGGCGCAGTACCGCGTCGAGGCCGACCGCGCCACCGCGCAAGAAGCCGAACTGCTGCAGATCGAAGCCGATGCGGCGTGCCTGATCGTGGTGCGGCGCACCTTCACCCGCAGCACCGCCATCACCATCGCCCGGCTGGTGCATCCGGGGGCGAGCTACAACCTGCAAGGGGAATTCGAACCATGATGCGGATCATTCGACTGAACGATGTCAAGGCGACGCCCTGGCTCAACAGCGGCGGCACCACGCGCAACCTGTGGCTCGGGCCATCGGCAGCCCAGTGGCAGTGGCGCATCAGCGTGGCCACGATCGACAGCGACGGCGCGTTCAGCCGCTACCCAGGGGTCGAGCGGCATCTCGCGGTGCTGCAGGGCAACGGTGTGCGGCTGCGATTTGCCGATGGCGAACGGCAGGCCACCGCCACCGGCGATCCGTTGCATTTCGACGGTGACGCGGCGCCCCACTGCAGCCTGATCGACGGCCCCACGCTCGACCTGAACCTGCTGGTGCGCCGGGAAATCGGCACCGGAGTTTTGCAGCGCGCCGAACCCGGTGCCGCGTGGCACAGCCTGGCCCGTCGGCGCGCGGTGTGGTGCGGCAGCGCCATGCAGTTGAAGATCGAGGGGTTGCCGCCTTGCAGCGTGCCGGCCAACGCGCTGGCGTGCATCGACCATGCCAGTGGCAAAGCCTGGACGTTGGACAGTTCGGCCCACACGGGCGAGCCGGCTGCGGCATGGTGGATCGCCATCGAAAGCCCGACGCATTGAACACAGCGCCCCGCCTCTGGCGCCACGCCCGGCTGGCGACGATGAACCCCGCCACGCCCTGGGGCTGGATCGATGACGGCGCCTTGCTGGTCGAGAGTGACCGGTTGCAGTGGGTGGGGCCCGACGCCGAACGGCCCTCGTTCGCTGCAGACGCAATTGAAGTCGACCTGCAGGGTGCCCTCGTCACCCCCGGTCTGATCGACGCCCACACCCACCTCGTCTACGGTGGTGACCGTACCGCCGAGTTCGAGCAGCGCCTGTCGGGCGCCAGCTACGAAGACATCGCCAAAGCCGGCGGCGGCATTCGCTCGACCGTGGCCGCCACCCGCGCGGCCAGCGACGACGACCTTTACGACCGTGCTGCCGAACGCGCCCGGGCCCTGATGGCCGAAGGCGTGACCACGATCGAGATCAAGTCCGGTTATGGGTTGAATGCCAACGACGAGTCCCGCTGCCTGGCCGTGGCACGGCGCCTGGGGCGCGAGTTGCCGCTGACGGTGCGCACCACGTCGCTGGGCGCCCATGCCCTGCCCCCGGAATACAGTGGCCGCGCCGATGCCTACATCGACGAAGCCTGCAGCTGGCTGGCCGGTCAGCAACAGGCCGGACTGGTCGATGCGGTCGACGCCTTCTGCGACACGATCGGCTTTACACCGGCGCAAACCGGCCGCGTCTTCGACACCGCGCACGCCCTCGGTTTGCCAGTGAAGCTGCATGCCGAGCAACTCAGTGACCAGGGCGGTGCGACGCTGGCGGCGTCGTATGGCGCACTCAGCTGCGACCACCTCGAATACCTGTCGGCCGATGGAATCCGCGCCATGAAGACCGCCGGCTGCGTAGCAATGCTGCTGCCCGGCGCCTACTACTTCCTGCGCGAGACCCAGCTGCCACCGATCGACGCGTTGCGGGCAGCGGGCGTGCCGATCGCTATCGCCACCGACCACAACCCGGGCTCGTCGCCGAGCCTGAGTCTGCTGTTGATGCTGAACATGGCCTGCACGTTGTTCCGTCTGACCCCCGAAGAAGCCTGGCGCGGTGTCACCGTGCATGCGGCTGCTGCACTCGGCCTGACCGACCGCGGGGTGCTGACCGCCGGCAAGCGTGCCGACTTCGTGGTCTGGGACTGCGAGCACCCACGCCAGATCGCCGCCCGCTTTGGCCAGCCCAACCCGTGCCGCCGGGTGGTCTGCGGTGGCATCGAACGAGCGCCATCCCCATGACCACCGACCATCGCGCCGCCGACGCCGACGACGCCATCCTGACCCTGCACCGCGGCAACTCACCGCTGCTGATTAGCATGCCGCATGTGGGCACCGAGATCCCCACCGACCAGCACCCGCGCTACACCGAACGCGCCTTGCGGGCCGAAGACACCGACTGGTACCTCGACCGGCTTTACGGCTTCGCGGTCGAAAGGGGTGCGAGCCTGCTGGTACCGCGCCACAGCCGCTACCTGATCGATCTGAACCGGCCGAGCGAGAACACGCCGATGTATGCCGGGCAGAACAACACCGAACTCTGCCCCACCCGGCATTTCACCGGCGAGCCGCTGTACCGCAGCGACACCGCGCCGGACGAGGCCGAAATCGCGCGCCGCGTGCAGCGCTACTGGCAGCCTTACCGCGACGCACTGCAGGCCGAGATGCAGCGCCTGCGCGGCCTGCACGGCCACGCAGTGCTGTTCGAGGGCCACAGCATCAAGAGCGAATTGCCGTGGCTGTTCGAAGGCACGCTGCCACACCTGAACCTGGGCACCGTCGGCGGCAGCAGTTGCGCACCGGGGCTGCGCGATGCGCTGACCTCGGTGCTCGGTGCTCAGACGACCTATGACCATGTGGTCGACGGCCGCTTCAAGGGCGGCCACATCACGCGCAGTTTCGGCCGACCACAAGAGGGCCTGCATGC
>JBDSMV010000071.1:0-4543 GCA_039915715.1 Rubrivivax sp.
GACTGCCAGGATTCAGGCGAATTGCGCCTGCGCATGTCGCAAGTGCTGGTGACGACGAACCTGAACAGCCACCGTGCGGTGGCGTTGCCCGACGACCTGCGCGCAGCGATGCTGCGTTTCCAGGCTGCCGACTGACACCACCTGGAGTCGAGACCCATGACGGCCCTGCTTCCCCCCGGCTGGCCCCGGCCGCGCGGCTATGCCAACGGCGTCGCGGCCAGCGGCCGCCAGATCTTCGTTGCCGGCATGATCGGCTGGGACGCCGAGGGTTACTTCCAGACGGACGACTTCGCGGGTCAGGTGCACCAGGCCCTGAGCAACGTCGTTGCGGTGCTGGCCGCAGGCGGCGCAAAGCCCGAGCACATTGTGCGAATGACCTGGTACGTGACCGACAAGCGCGAATACGTGGCGGCCTATCCGGCCATCGGCAAGGCGTTCAGAGAGCTGATCGGCCACTTCGATGTGACGATGACGGCGGTGCAGGTGGCGGCGCTGATCGAGGACCGCGCCAAGGTCGAGATCGAGGTCACGGCCGTGGTACCGGATTGAGGGACGGCTGCACGGGCGATGCTGAATCGGCCTCGCTCGTGAAGGAAGCACCTGTGCTCGCGCTGAAGGCCGCACACAATTGCGCCTTCGAAAACTTAAGTGCAGCCGCCGACTGGCCAAGACTCGATGCGTCTACAAAGAGCCTTCCGTGGCCGCGTGCCTTTTGCAATCGCGATCGCGTTGCTGACCCTTGCCGGCACGCTGATCGCAGGGAACTTCAAGTCTGGCGAGAAGCGCATCGAAGCGCGCATCGAGCGCCTCTTCTCGACCGACGATCCGCGCTTCGAAAGGGAGTTGAGCCTGCTGCTCGGGCCGCCCCTGATCGCAGGCAACCGCATCCAGACGCTGCAAAACGGCGACGCGATTTTTCCGCCGATGCTCGCCGCCATCCGCGGCGCGAAGACCAGCGTCAACTTCGAGTCCTACATCTATTGGGCGGGCGACATCGGCAAGTCGTTCGCGGAGGCGTTGACCGAACGCGCTCGGGCTGGCGTCAAGGTGCATGTGTTGCTCGATGCCGTGGGCGCTGCGAAGATGGATGGAGCCTGGATTTCAGAGATGACCGCGGCGGGAGTCAAGGTCTTCAAGTACCACCCGGTGAGTTGGTACGACCTTGACCGTCTGAACAACCGGACCCATCGCAAACTGCTGATCGTCGATGGCGCCATCGGCTTCACCGGTGGTGTCGGCATTGCTCCCGAATGGACCGGCAATGCCCAGGACCCGGACCATTGGCGCGACACCCACTTCAAGGTGGAAGGACCCGTCGTGGCGCAGATGCAGGCCGTGTTCCTCGACAACTGGATCAAGGTCAGTGGCGAAGTCCTGCATGGGGACGCCTATTTCCCGGCGGTCGCCGCCGCGGGCACCGAGCGCGCCCAGACCTTCAGCAGCTCCCCCACCGGCGGCAGCGAGAGCATGGCGCTGATGTATCAATTGGCCATCACCTCGGCAAGCAGGAGCATCGACCTGTCTGCCGCCTACTTCGTTCCAGATGAATTGACCCAGCGGACCTTGCTGGCCGCGTTGCACCGCGGTGTCAGCGTGCGCATCATCGTGCCGGGCAAGCACATCGAGTTGGAACTCACTCGGTCGGCGTCGAGGGCCCTGTGGGGTCCCCTGTTGGCAGCCGGGGCCCGGATCTTCGAATACGAACCGACGATGTACCACTGCAAGGTTCTGATCGTCGACGGGCTGCTGACTTCAGTGGGTTCTACCAACTTCGACAACCGGTCCTTCCGTCTCAACGACGAGGCCTCGATGAACGTGCTGGACACGGCGTTTGCCAGTGCGCAGACCCGGCTTTTCGAGGAAGATCTTCTGCACGCGAAGGGGGTGAGCTTCGAGCAATGGCGGACGCGCCCGGTCAGGGAGAAGGTCGGTGACTGGCTCTCGTCGCTGATCGGTTCGCAGTTGTGAACCGCGATGCGGTCAATCGGTCAGCATGGGCGCATTGCGGACACGCTCATCCGTGCCATACAAAATCCGGCTGCGACCCGGAGGCCGCTTCAGACTGCTTGCGGTCGGACAGTTGCGGCGTATGAATGTCGACGGCAGCGCCCAGCTGCCGTCCGGCGCCCTGATCGAAGGATTTGGCTGCCGGTCAACGGCATGCTCGCGAAGCTCCCGCGGTGCTGACCTCGGCCGGTCTCAAGCCGCGCGCTGCGCCTCAGTCGCCTTCAGGGCCGCCTACCCCTGTATGCCCACTGCTGTGGGGACACCTTCGGGGGTCTCGCAGCCTATCCGACCGGCTGCTTCGGGGCGGCCTGCCGCGATGCCGCAGCACGCCGAAAGCGCGGATCGGACCGACCATGGGCGTGGCTGTCGTCACGTCCTACAACCGGGAAACATGCGCGGGGCGAGACTCGGCGCCGGCGTCCTAGGCATCGACTTCCGACGGCTTGTTCCGACCCGTCTCCCGCCACCCCAACTGCCAGAAGACCACTTCCATACCCATGCCGTCATCGCCCTTGCTGTTGCAACCCCGTCGCCGTGCCGCGCTTTCCCTGCTCAAGGCGGCCGCCTGCATCTCGATGCTGGTGACGCCTGTTGCCATGGCCAAGGCGGCGGGCTCCAAGGCAGCGCCGATTGACGCATGGGACGCGGAAGCCTTCAGCGCCGCCACCGAAACGCCATCCATCGGCCAGGGCAGCAGCGGCAAGGCGGTCGTCCGAGCCCAGATCTTGCTCGACCGGCTCTGGTACTCGCCCGGCGAGATCGACGGCCGCTATGGCCTGAACATGCAGCGTGTGGTGCGAGCATTCCAGTCCGACGCCGGCGTGCCGCGCACCGGCCGCGTGGACAAGGCCACCTGGGCTGCGCTTCGCGGCGCGGGTTCTGGCGCATCGGCCTCGGCTTCTGCGGCTTCCGCGGCCGATGCCGGTTCGACCGGCGTGCAGCTGCTCACCACCTACAAGATCACCGACAAGGACATGGGTGGGCCGTTCCAGAAGACCCCGACGCCGATGGCCGAACGCGCCAAGCTCGACGCGCTTCCGTATGCATCGGTGGAAGAGATGCTCGGCGAGCGCTTCCACATCAGCCCTGCGCTAATGGCGCAGATGAACCCGAGCCAGAAACTGACCGCCGGCTCGTCGATCATCGTTCCGAACGTGGCTGACACGAAGCCGCCGGCACGCGCCAGGTCGATCGAGATCGACAAGGCCTCCAAGGTGCTCTACCTGATGTCGGCCGACGGCAGGACACCGGTGGCCGCGTTTCCGATCAGCATCGGCAATGAGAAGAACGACCCGCTGCCCATCGGCGAGATGAAGATTCGCAATGAAGTCTCGATGCCGGACTTCACCTACGACCCTTCGTTGCTCAAGAGCGTGTCGAGCAAGGACGTGGAGAAGCTGCGCATCCCGCCGGGCCCGAACAACCCCGTCGGTTCGATCTGGATGGGGCTGAGCAAGCCGCATTGGGGCATTCACGGTACGCCGGAGCCTTCCAAGGTCGGGCACTCCGAGACCAATGGCTGCATCCATTTGACGAACTGGGACGCCGAGCGTGTCTCCAAGCTGGCCAGGGCCGGCTTCGTGGTTCAGGTGAAGCCCTGACGCGCCTGCCGGGACTGCCTTGGTAGCTGCGCCGACATGGACGATGGCCCGGGGGGCACTCGCCTTGCTGGCGCCGCTGGGTCTGCTGAGTGCATGCGGAGATGCCGACCGTGACGCCGCTACGGTCTACATCCCTCAACCCGAGCTGACCGTGACCGTGGCTTCCGCGTCGGCACCCGCGCCGGCACCCCCGCCATTACGCCCGGCGCTGCAGACTCCCCCGCAGGCCTATGCAAACCAGTCCGACATCGATCGGCTGGCCGCTCGCAACCTGGAGGTTCCGGTCGCGGGCGTACCGCGGGTGTTGCTGACGAATAGCTGGAGTGATGCTCGTGGAGGCGGTCGCCGCCACAGCGCCATCGACATTGCCGCCGATGCCGGCACGCCGGTGATCGCAGTCGAGGACGGCCGCATCGTCAAGCTGTTCGCCAGCAAGGCGGGCGGGCTCACGATCTATCAGTTCGACCCGGCGGGCGAGTACGTTTACTACTACGCACACCTGCAAGGGTATGCCGACGGCCTTACCGAAGGCATGTGCGTGCGCCGCGGGCAGGTCATCGGCCGTGTCGGCAGCACCGGCAACGCCAGCCCCGACGCGACGCATCTGCATTTCGAGATCGTGCGACTGAGTCCGCAAAAGCAGTGGTGGAAGGGCGATGCCGTCAACCCGCACCCGGTGCTCACGGTCACACGCGACGGAGCGGTCCCCTTGCGAAACGAGCCCGCACAGCCGCAGCCGCGCGTCTGTCCGTCCGACGCATCATCAGCGCCAGCCCCGAGACCACCATCGCGCTGACCACGGTCGTGGAGAGTGCCCCGAAAGACGATGACGGCTCAAGCGGACGCGCAGTGGCAGCCGACACGCCGGCGTCGACCTGCGGGACGGCGGCTGCCGATGACGGCACGGCGCCCACCGGGTCGGCCGTTCGACGGAC
>JBDSMV010000129.1:0-9796 GCA_039915715.1 Rubrivivax sp.
CGACCGCGTCAGGCTGCGTGACACCGCACTGGCCACCAGTGCTGCCGCCATCAGACTGAGCACCATCTGATGCCCGTCGACCATTTCCATCACGATGATCAGCGAGGTCAGCGGGGCCTGAGTCACCGCCGCCAGAAAGGCCGCCATGCCGAGAGCGATCAGGGTCGGCGCATGCGGGTACTGCAGAAATTCGGCGATGTCCTTGCCGACCGCCGCGCCGATCGCCAGCGAGGGCGCGAAGATGCCCGCGGGCACGCCGGCCCAGGTTGTCAGCCAGGTCGCCACGACCTTCAGCAGCACATAGATCGACGTGGCGCTCTCGGTGCCTTCGAGCATGCTGCGGGTGTGCTCGTAGCCGCTGCCGAAGGTTTGGCCACCGGTGGTGATACCGATCACCGCCACGGCCAGCCCGCAGCCGGCAGCGAACATCACCGGGCGGCGGCGGCGGAAGCGGCTGCAGACATCGGGGCCGTCACCGCTGATCGACGCGATCAGCAGGCGCGCGAACAAACCGCCCGCCACCCCGCACACCAGTGTCACGAGCAGGCCCGGCAGGATCAGTGAGCGGTCGATGCCCACCACCCGGATGACACCGAAGTAAGTGGCGTTGCCGTTGATCGAGACCGCGATCAAACCGGCCAGCACGATGCCCGAGACGATCAAGCCGCTGCTGCGCTGCTCGGGCGCGCGCGACAGTTCCTCGATCGCGAACATGACGCCGGCCAGCGGGGTGTTGAAGGCGGCCGCAATGCCGGCTGCGCCGCCCGCCACCAGCAGGCCCTGAGCCGTCACCGGTGCCCGCTTGGGCAGCAACCGCCGCGCTGCCAGCATGACCCCGGCAGCGACCTGCACCGAAGGTCCTTCGCGGCCCAGCGACAAGCCCGCGAGCAAACCCATCGAGGTCAGCCCGATCTTGGCCAACGCCAGCTTCAGGGACACGAACAAACCGCGCTGCTCGGGGGCCAGCCCCGGCTCCAGCGCCGCCATCACTTGCGGGATGCCGGACCCCCCGGCGCCGACTGCATAGCGCCGCGTCAACCAAACGACCAGCGCCGTCAGCAGCGGTGTCCACAACAAGGGGGCCCACCACCAGTGCAGCCGCAGGTCGGTAAAGGCATCGATCGCGACTTCGGTCAACCAGGTGAAGCCGACCACCGTCAGCCCTGCCACCCCCGCGGCCACGATCACCACGGCCCGCGTCCACCAGACACGCGAGTTGGCGAACTCGCGCCTGAACGCCGGACCGATCTCGTGGTCGGTGGGCTTCATCGGCAAGCCGCCCAGGAGTGGGCAGGTTCATGCATCGGCTCCGATTATGGCGACGGACCCCGATGCGGTCGCAGCCGGAGACTGGACCCGACTGCGTTGAATCAGCGAATCAGCGCTTCGGCGGCCCGCCGCGTGACGCCGCAGGGCGTGCGCCGCCATGGCCCTCGCCCTGGGGTCGACCACCGGTCGGGCGGCGACCTCCACCGCCTCCGCCACCACCACCACCACCACCGCCACCACCCCCGCCACCACCCGGTCGCCCGCCGCGGCCGCCACCACCGCCACCATGGCGCTGCGTGCCACCGATGCCGATCGTCATGCGACCGAGCACGATCGGCTCGGCCTTCTCGTCGGCCGGCGGCTCGAAGCCCGGGACCGGCTCGCGCGGGATGCTGCGCTTGATGAGGCGCTCGATGTCGCGGACGAAGATCTCTTCGTCCAGACACACCAGCGAGATCGCCTCGCCCTGCGCGCCGGCGCGGCCGGTGCGGCCGATCCGGTGCACGTAGTCTTCCGGCACGTTGGGCATCTCGAAGTTGACGACATGCGGCAACTGGTCGATGTCGATGCCGCGCGCCGCGATGTCGGTGGCCACCAACACCTGCAACTCACCCTTCTTGAAGTCGGCCAGCGCCTTGGTGCGTGCGGTCTGGCTCTTGTTGCCGTGGATCGCCATCGCGGTGATGCCCTGGTCGTTCAGGAAATCGGTCAGGCGATTGGCGCCGTGCTTCATGCGCGTGAAGACCAGCACCTGGTGCCAGTCGCCGGACTTGATCAGGTGCGCCAGCAGGTCCTTCTTGCGCTCGCGGCCCACCGGGTGCAGCTTCTGCGCGATGTTGTCTGCGGTCTGGTTGCGGCGTGCGACCTCGATCAACGCCGGCTGATTCAGGAGCCGGTCGGCCAGCGCCTTGATCTCGTCGCTGAATGTGGCACTGAACAGCAGGCTCTGCTTCTTGACCGGCAGCACCGCCAGCACCTTCTTGATGTCATGGATGAACCCCATGTCGAGCATGCGGTCGGCCTCGTCGAGCACGAAGATCTCGACATGGCTCAGGTCCAGCGTGCGCTGCTGGTGGTGGTCGAGCAAGCGCCCCGGGGTCGCCACCAGGATGTCGACGCCGCGCCGCAGCTTGTCGATCTGCGGTTGCATGCCCACGCCGCCGAACATCACCATGCTGGTCAACGGCAGGTACTTGCCGTAGGTGCGAATGCTTTCCTCGACCTGCGCTGCGAGTTCGCGGGTCGGCGTCAGCACCAGGGCGCGAATGGCGATGCGGCCGCGGGCGTCCTTCTTTGAGCCATCGGCCGCCAGACGGTGCAGCATTGGCAGGGTGAACCCAGCGGTCTTGCCCGTGCCGGTCTGGGCGCCGGCCAGCAGGTCACCGCCTTGCAGCACGGCCGGGATGGCTTGGGCCTGGATCGGGGTGGGGGTGTCGTAGCCCTGGTCGCGAACGGCGCGCAAGAGCGGCTCGGCCAGGCCGAGGTCTGTGAAATGCATGTTGGATTGGAGCCCGCCAGGGGCTGTGGTTCGCGGCCTGCTGTCACCCGGGGCGGGTGCACCAGTCGGGTAGGCGCGAGAGTCGGATCGGTCGTCGGAATCGACTGCGCGCCGATGACTGGATGCCGGCGCGCGGCGCGAGTGTACGTCAGGGTTTCAACTGAGGAGCCGAATGAAGAACTGAAACGCTGCAGCGAGCGACAGCCGGCCGGCTGCGACGTGCAGGGCTCATGCTAGAGTGAATAGATACCTATGCATAAGGAGAATCCATGTCTCAATTGACTGCCAACCAAAGGGAAAAGCTGATAGCGGACCTGCGCCTCGTGGTTTCCGACGCCGAGTCACTGCTGAAGCTGACCGCCGAAGAAATCGGCGAAAGCGCCATCGGGTTGCGAAACCGCTTGCAGGAGCGCCTGTCCGAAGCCAAGACGAATGTGGTCGACATGCAGGCCTCGGCACGCGAGCGCGCAGCCAGAGCCACCCGAGCCACCGACGAATACGCGCACGAGCATCCCTGGCAATCGATGGCCGTGGGCGCGGTGATCGGCGTGTTGATCGGTGCGCTGCTGACGCGTGGGCTCGACGACTTGGACTGACGGTGCGTTGAGGTCAGACGACGCCTCGCGGCACGGCGTACGGGCCGCGCCGCGCAAGGCGCGCCGGTCAATAAGGCATGCGCTGGCGGCTGTTCAGGGCCAGCCATCCACGAGCGATGCGGTACGCGGCCCAGATGCCCAGTAAAAACAGCCCAATCGCCCAGGTGGCAAAACCGATGATGACCAGCGTCAACGGAAGCGAGACCAGCGCGATCACCACCGTCCACAGCAACGCAAACCAGAAGGTCCGGATCTGCCAGGTGAAGTGCGATTCGAGCCAGGTGCCGCGGGCTTCGTTTCGTTTCACGTAGTTGATGATCACCGCGATGATCGACGGCCATCCGAACAGGAAGGCACCGACGATACTGGCGGCGCCGAACGCGCCGATGGCGATGCCCAGCGCATGAAGCGCATAGACCAGGTGGGTGGTGTTGACGAGCCCCGAGCGGGGTTCGACGTCGACGACTGAGTTCATGCGCTGCCTCCCTAGAAGAATGGCTGAACTTGGGGCGCTGCAACGGGATTGCAATGCCCGCTGCGTGCTCCGCCCGCCACACCCCTTACCCCCGAACCGGACCCGCCCAGATGGCCCAATACGTATTCACCATGAACCGCGTCGGCAAGATCGTGCCGCCGAAGCGGCAGATCCTGAAGAACATCTCGCTGTCGTTCTTCCCGGGCGCCAAGATCGGCGTGCTGGGGGTCAACGGCTCGGGCAAGAGCAGCCTGCTGAAGATCATGGCCGGGATCGACAAGGAGATCGAAGGCGAAGCCACGGCGATGGCCGACCTGAAGATCGGCTACCTGCCGCAGGAACCCGAGATGGACCCCGAGCAGACCGTGCGCGAGGCTGTCGAGGAAGGGATCGGCGGGGTGCTGGCCGCCAAGAAGCGGCTCGATGAGGTTTATGCCGAATATGCCGAACCCGATGCCGACTTCGACAAGCTCGCATCCGAGCAGGCCGAGCTCGAAGCCGTCATCAGCGCCGCGGGCAGCGAGAACACCGACGTGCAACTGGAGTTGGCTGCCGACGCGTTGCGTCTGCCGCCGTGGGAAGCCAGGATCGGCCTGCTGTCGGGCGGCGAAAAACGCCGCGTTGCGCTGTGCCGGCTGCTGCTGTCCAAGCCCGACATGCTGCTGCTGGACGAGCCCACCAACCACCTGGACGCAGAAAGTGTCGAATGGCTGGAGCACTTTTTGCAACGCTTCCCCGGCACCGTGGTGGCCATCACCCACGACCGCTACTTCCTCGACAACGCCGCCGAGTGGATTCTGGAACTCGACCGTGGATCGGGCATTCCGTGGAAAGGCAACTACTCCGACTGGCTCGAACAGAAAGAGAAGCGTCTTGCGCTGGAGCAGAAAACCGAAGACGCGCGCATGAAGGCGATGAAGGAAGAGCTGAAGTGGGTGCGCAGCAATGCCAAGGCCCGTCAGACCAAGAGCAAGGCGCGGCTGGCGCGGTTCGAGGAGCTTAGCGATGTCGAGTACCAGCAGCGCAACGTCACCAACGAGATCTTCATCCCGGTGGCCGAGCGGTTGGGCAATGAGGTGATCGAGTTCGTCGATGTCAGCAAGAGCTTCGGTGAGCGGCTGTTGTTCGACAAGGTGTCGTTCAAGGTGCCGCCGGGTGCCATCGTCGGCATCATCGGCCCGAACGGTGCCGGCAAGTCGACACTGTTCCGGATGCTGCAGGGCAAGGAGCAGCCCGACAGCGGCAAGGTGATCGTCGGCAAGACGGCGCACATGGCCTTCGTCGACCAGAGCCGCGAAAGCCTGGAAGGCGACAAGACGGTATGGCAGGACGTGTCGGGCGGGCTCGACAACATCATCGTCGGCAAGTTCGTGATGCCGAGCCGCGCTTATCTGGGCCGTTTCAACTTCAAGGGTAACGACCAGCAGAAGCTGGTGGGCAACCTGTCGGGGGGTGAACGCGGTCGGTTGCATCTTGCGAAGACACTCGCGCGCGGCGGCAACGTGTTGATGCTGGACGAGCCGTCCAACGACCTCGACGTCGAAACCTTGCGGGCGCTGGAAGAAGCGCTGCTGGAATTCGCAGGCAGCGCGATGGTCATCAGCCACGACCGCTGGTTCCTGGACCGCATCTGCACCCACATCCTGGCGGCCGAAGGCGACTCGCAGTGGGTGTTCTTCGACGGCAACTACCAGGAGTACGAAGCCGACAAGAAAAAGCGTCTGGGCGAGGAAGGCGCACGGCCCAAGCGCATGCGCTTCAAGCCAATACATTGAGCCCCCACGCTCCCTGACGGTCGCTGCCCCCCGAGGGGGCGCTCGCCTGCGGCCCAGCGGAGCCGGTTCCGCGGCTCTACTCGGTTTTGTTCGCTTCGCTTCGCTCGCGTGTTGTCGCGGGCGATGGGGGGCTTTACGGAGGTTTGACCATGCATGCCTGGTTGTGTGAATCGTTGGACGGAGTCGATGCGCTGCGGTGGCGTGAGTTGCCGACGCCGGAGCCTGCTGCGGGTCAGGTGCGCGTCGCGATCGACGCTGCGAGCCTGAACTTTCCGGACTTGCTGATCGTGAACGGCAAGTACCAGATGAAGCCGGAGCTTCCGTTTGTGCCGGGCTCCGAATTCGCGGGCACGGTCGATGCGGTCGGTGAAGGTGTCGGGCATCTGAAGGCGGGTGACCGCGTGGCTGCCATCGGCGGCACCGGGGGCTTCGCAACCCATGCCTGTGTCGATGTTGCGCGTGTAATTCCGCTGCCGGACGGGTTCGCGACAACGGACGGCGCCGCCTTCGCCTTTACTTATGGCACGTCGCACCACGCCTTGATCGACCGCGCGTTGCTGCAGCCCGGCGAAACCGTGTTGGTGCTGGGTGCCGCAGGCGGCGTGGGCAGCGCTGCGCTGCAGATTGCCAAGGCGGCTGGCGCGCGCGTGATCGCGGCGGCATCGACCGACGAGAAGTGCGCGCTGTGCCGCGAACTGGGCGCTGACGACACGCTGAATTACAGCCACGAAGACATTCGAGCCCGCTTGAAAGAGCTGACCGGCGGCAAGGGCCCGGATGTGGTCTACGACCCGGTGGGTGGCGACCTGGCAGAGCCGGTGTTTCGCTCCATCGCATGGCGCGGGCGCTATCTGGTGGTGGGCTTTGCCGGGGGCGGCATCCCGGCCCTGCCGTGGAACCTCGCGCTGTTGAAAGGAGCCGCCGTGGTGGGCGTGTTCTGGGGCGATTTCGTGCGCCGCGAACCCAAGGCCAGTGCGGCTGCGTTGAAACAGTTGGGCGAGTGGTATGCCGCCGGCAAGATCAAGCCGGTGATCGACCGGGAACTGCCGATGAGCGAGATTCACGCGGCCTATGCGCGCATGGGGTCGCGTCAGGTTCAGGGCAAACTGTTGCTGGTGAATCGGTAACCGCATGCTGCACCCGGCTGGTGCGACAGTGGGTGCCGCGCTAGGATCGGCCACCGTGGCTGTAGAGCCATCCGGGCAAGGCAGGGGAGCCTCCAATGGCCGTCAAGGTGTTGATCCTGGAAGACAACCCGGTGGCGCGCAGTTTCCTTTGCCGGGTGGTTCTGGAAAGCTTCAGCGACACCATTCAAATCACCGAAGCGGGTGATCTGCAAACCGCACGCCGGCACCTGGCGTTGCATCCGCCGCCACCCCTCTCGGCACCTTCGACCGCTTCGGACCACTTCAAGCTGATGCTCGTGGATCTGGAACTGCCAGACGGCAACGGGATGGAGTTGCTGGCTGAAACGGGCAGCTATCCGGCAACGAAGATCGTCACCACGCTGTACTCCGACGACGACCATCTGTTCCCTGCGCTGCAGTGCGGGGCCGATGGCTATCTGCTGAAAGAAGACCGCTTCGAGGTCCTGGTGGAAGAGTTGCAGAAAATCGCGCGTGGGCAGCCCCCCTTGTCGCCCGCCATCGCCAGACGGTTGCTGAGCCACTTCAGGGCGGGACACGTGGCCACGCCTGCCGCCGGTGGCACCCATGCCAGTCCGACCACGGAGTCAGGTCTGGCTGCGGCCAGCGGCTTCACAGTGAGCAGGCCGATGCCGCTCGACGCCGGTCGCGGCAGCCGCGCACCGATCGACCATGAACCACTCACACCGCGCGAATCCGAGGTGCTGACCTATCTCAGCAAAGGTTTCACGATCAAGGAGATCGCCGGTCTGATGGGCATCAAATGGTTCACCGTCAACGACCACATCAAGTCGATCTACAAGAAGCTCAATGTCTCCAGTCGCGCCGAGGCCGCTGTGCTGGCCAGCAGGCAGGGGTTGGTCTGACAGTCACATGCAGTCGCGACCGCAATGTCTCCCACGTGGCGCCACTCGGCAGACCTGAATGCGACCCCTTGCGTTTCGGGGGACAATAGGTGCTTCGTGACTACCGGGGCTGCACCCCTCGGCACCACCATGACCGCACGCCGCACCCCATCCAGCACCGACAGCACAACTGCTGGCCCGAAATTGCGACAGACACAGGCCGAGTACACAGCGGCCAGGCCCAATGCCGAACCCGGTGTCAGGCCGATGATGTCCAGCTCGAAGATGTACGTGTGCATTCGCTGCCACGCCAACTTCAAAACGGGTGACGGCAAACCCGACCCGCGTCTGCGCGGTCTGGGTCGCTGCAACACCTGCCTCGGCATCACCGTTCCTGCGACTTGAATGATTCGAAGGCAATTCGCCTTCGAACTGTCGCCCACTCTTATTTCAGGAGATCGATCCCCATGAAAACCACGAACCGTCGCAGCTTCATGCTGCAGGTGGCTGCTGTCGGCGGCACCCTTGCCGCTGCAACGCAGGTTCAGGCCCAGGCCAAGCTCGACGAGAAGGACCCCCAGGCTGTCGCTCTGGGCTATGTGCACGACACCACCAAGGTCGACGCCAAGAAGTATCCCAAGCACTCCAAGGACCAGCACTGCGGCAACTGCGCGCTGTTTCAAGGCAAGGCCACTGACGCCTGGGGCGGTTGCCCGCTGTTCGGCGCCAAGCAGGTCAATGTCAACGGTTGGTGCAGCGCCTGGGCCAAGAAGGCCTGACCGAGACTGCGAGACACGGGGGGTAGTCGGCCCCGACCGAGAATTTCAGACGGCCCCGCGGGGCCGTTTTCAATCGTTGGTCGGTTCAGCGGGCGCGTGGCTCACGCGCACCGGTGCAGCAGTCCAACGACCCGGTCGGCCAGGGCCATCGCTGCCGTGAGGCCCGGTGACTCGATGCCATACAGGTTCACGAGGCCTGCGACCCCGTGCTGCTGCGGTCCGTCGATGCGAAAGTCCGGCGCGGGATCCCCGGGGCCGTGGATCTTGGGTCTGACCCCGCTGTAGTCCGGCAGCAGCGCGCCATCGGGCAACCCGGGCCAGTAGCGGCGAATCGCGGCGACGAAGGCTTCGCCGCGCCGCGCGTCGACCGCGTAGTCGATTGCCTCTGGATCGTCGGTCGCCAGCCACTCCAAGTCGGGACCGAAGCGCGCATGCCCTGCCAGGTCCAGTGTCAGATGGACCCCGAGCCAGGCATCCACGGGCGCGGGGTAGATCAGATGCCGGAAAGGTGAGGCGCCAGCCAACGTGAAGTAGTTGCCCTTGGCATAACGAGCCCGTGGCACGGTATCGGCTGCCATGCCTTGGCAAGCTGCCGCTACCGCACACGCCTGCAGCCCCGCCGCGTTGACGACGCGGTCGGCTTCGATCTCAATCTCGCCATCGGAAGCACGAACCTGCAACCGCACCGGACCCGTGGCGCGACCCTGCATCGACACCACCGTCGATTTCAATGCGATCACGCCACCGGCGGCCTCCAGATCGGCCAGCAGCGACAACATCAGCGCATGGCTGTCGACGATGCCGGTGGCTGGCGACCACAGCGCCGCGGTGCAGTCCAGCGCCGGCTCCATCTCTCGGGCCCGCGCCGCGTCCCAGGCTTCGATCGCAACGCCGTTGGTCAGTGCCCGTCGGCGCAGCGCATCGAGTGCCGCATGCTGGTCTTGCGCCGTGGCCACCACCAATTTGCCGCACACCGCATGCGGCACGCCGCGTTCGGCGCAGTAGGTTTGCAACTGGTCACGCCCCTGCACACACAGGCGCGCCTTGAACGAACCCGGCGGGTAGTAGAGCCCGGCGTGCAGGACCTCGCTGTTGCGCGAACTGACGCCCTGCCCGATGCCAGCGGCCGACTCGACCACCACGGTGTCCAGCCCGGCCAAAGCCAGGGCCCGCCCTGCCGCCAAGCCGACCACGCCAGCGCCGATCACGAGTGCGTCGACGCTGTCCATGGTTCAGCCTCGAACTACCGAGATCGGAACAGACGGTCCCACGTCGGTTGCCACAACGCAAATCAGGCACCGCGGTGCCTGATGGTCATGGTCCTGGAGCAGTGGATCCTGAAACGGTGTGGGGTGGCTGATGGGGCTCGAACCCACGACAACCAGAATCACAATCTGGGACTCTACCAACTGAG
>JBDSMV010000138.1:0-4235 GCA_039915715.1 Rubrivivax sp.
GTCGACACCGGCGGCAGCATCGACAGCCTGATCGCCCAGGTCGATCAGTTGCTGGGCAAGGTCAACCGCATCCCGCTGGAAGCGATCGGGCAGGACGTTCGCCGGTTGACGCAGCGTCTGTCGACACTGGCCGCATCGCCCGAGATCGACAGTGGCCTGAAGCACTTCGAGCGCACCCTGGCGCAAACCGACCGGTTGATGGCCGAAGTCACGCCGCGTGTCGGCCCGCTGGTCGACAAGCTCAAGCAGGCCGCGGACGAACTCACCAGCACGGTTGCGGCCGCCCGCAGCCTGCTGGGCGGCGCCGATGCCGACGGCAGCGGGGGCAGCAGCGCGCTCGTCGACGCCAACCTGCCGCGCACGATCGAGCAACTGGGTTCGGCAGCGCGCGCCATCCGCACGCTGGCCGACTACCTCGGCCGGCACCCCGAAGCGCTGCTGCGGGGGCGCGGCAGCGCGCCATCGGGTACCGAGCCCGTGAAGGAACCACGATGACGCGTCTTCGGTTTTGGGGTCTGTCAGCTCGTCGCCAGCGCGTGTCTCGGCTCGGACCGCAGGGGTCGATGCGGGTGGTGGCGGGTGCACTGGCGGTGGCACTGGCAGCCGCCCTGTCGGCGTGCGCCAGCAGCAGTTCCGCGACCCGGTTTCACACCTTGCAGGCGGTGGCCGCCACCGCACCGGTCAGCAGCTACGCGGGGCCACCGCTGCAGGTGCGATCGGTGGCGGTGCCGGCAGCGCTCGACCGCAACGAGCTGTTGCGGGACGTCGGCGCCGGCCAATTCGAGGTGCGCGACTTCGACCATTGGGCGGCGCCGTTGCCGCAGCTGGCGCGCTCGGCCTTGAGCGAGGACCTGGCGCTGCGGCTGAAGCCGGGTCAGCTGGTGTTTCCCGGGGCGTCGTGGCCGGCCGCCGGAGCCGAGTTGAGCATCGACATCCAGTCGTTCCGGGTTCGAGACGGCAGCGCAACGATGCAGCTCAGCTGGAGCCTGCGACCGCGCATGCGATCCGGCACGGGTGCAGAGACACCGACTGCGTCCGCCTCGATGGCGATCCCGGCAGCGCAAGGTGCGCAGTTGCAGCTTCGGTTGCCGGCCGGCGATGGTGCCGGCGCGCTGTCGCAAGCGTTTGCCGCCCTGTTGGCGCAAGCAGCCGACCGCATCGTCGAGACGCTCGGCGAGCAGCGGTCGGTCGTTCGGCCCTGATCGGCAGCCTGCCGAGCAGTCGGCCCGTGACCTACACCGCGCCGGCCCGCCTCAACGTCTCCAGCACCGGACGCTTGAGCACATCGCGCAGCCCCCACCACCCGGCTGCCAGCGCCAGCCCGGCGCCGGCTGCGGTTCCGACCAGCGGCACCCACGGCGACGGATTCCAGTCGAACTCGAACACCTGACGCGCCAGCACATAGCCGACCGCCACCGCGGCCAGCGACGCCAGCAGCCCGGCCAGCGCGCCCACCCCCAGCAGTTCCGTTCGCTGCACCTGCGACAACAGCCGGCTGCCGGCACCCAGCGCCCTCATGATCGCGAACTCGCGCGCGCGCTGGTCGCGGGTGGCGCTGACCGCGGCAAACAGCACCACCAGCCCGGCGATCAGGGTGAAGCCGAACAGGAACTCCACCGCCCGGATCACCTGGTCCAGCACGCGCTGGATCTGCGCGATCGAAGCCGAGACATTGATGTTGGTGATGTTCGGAAAGTCGCGACTGAGCTGGTTGTCGAAGCCCGGTGAGACCGCACTGTCGGGGGCCTTGAAGGCGCTGATGTAGGTCAGTGGCAGATCGGCCATCTCGCTTTGCGGAAACAGCACATAGAAGTTGGCCCGCATCGACCCCCAGTCGACCTTGCGAAGGCTGGTGATGCGGCCTTCCTTCATCTGCCCGGCAATGTCGAAGCGCAGTGTGTCGCCGAGCTTCAGTTTCAACTGCTGCGCCAGGCCCTCTTCCACCGACAGCCCGCCAGGTTCGTTCTCGACCCAGCGGCCGCCGACGATCTCGTTGTGCGGTGGCGGCTGGCCGGTGTGGCTCAGGTTGAACTCGCGTTCGACCAGGCGGCTGGCGCGCTCGTCGTCGTACTTGGCGGCGTTGGTGGACGTGCCGTTGATGGCCACCAGGCGGCCGCGAATCATCGGGTACCAGTCGTAATTTTTCACCCCGGCCGCGTCCAGCGCTGCGCGGAAGGGCTTGCTCTGGTCGGGCTGCAGGTTGATGACGAAGCGGTTGGGCGCATCGGCCGGCGTGGCGCTGCGCCAGCTGCTGATGAGATCGGTGCGAAGCAGCACCAGCAGCATCAACGCCAGCAGCCCCACTGCCAGCGCCGACACCTGCAGCACCGCGAAAGCCGGGCGCGCCGCGATCTGGCGCGTGGCCAGCACCAGCCAGCGCGGCGCGCGCGACTCGGGCACCGCGCGGCGCAGCACCTGCACCGCCAGCCACGACATCAGCGCGAACACCGCCACCGCGGCGGCAAATCCGCCGACCGCGATCAACCCCAGCTTGAGGTCCGATGACACCGCCATCAGGAGCGCCACGAAACCCAGCGCACCCATCCCCAACACGCCAAGCGACGACGCTTTCAGCGAGCCGACATCGCGCCGGATCACGCGCAGCGGTGGCACGCTGGCCAACTGCAGCACCGGCGGCAGGCCGAAGCCGAGCAGCAGCGTCATGCCGACGCCGAGCCCGAACACCGCTGGCCAGATGCCGGGCGGTGGCAGCGAGCTGGAAACCAGTCCGGCCAGCAGCCAGATGAAGACGTTGTGCACCAGCAGCCCGATCAGCACCCCGGCCGCACTGGCCAACAGCCCGACCAGGCCGAACTCGAGCGTGTAGGCACCAGCGATGCGGCGTTGGGACAGCCCCAGCACCCGCAGCATCGCGCAGTCGTCCAGGTGGCGCGATGCAAAGTCGCGGGCCGCAATGCCCACCGCCACGGCGGCCAGCAGTGCCGACAGCAGAGCCACCAGGTTCAGGAACTTCTCGGCCCGGTCCAGCGTCTGGCGCATCTCGGGGCGGCCGCTCTGCAGGCTTTCGACCCGCAGCCCACGCACCGTCTGCGATTTGATCTGCTTGTCGACATAGGCCACGAAGCTGCGCACCGCGGCATCGCCGCTGGCGCCGGCTGTGCCCGGCGGCGCCGCGACTGCCAATTGGTAGCGCACGCGGCTCGCGGGCTGGATCAAGCCGGTGGCCGGCAAGTCGGCTGACGACAGCATCAGGCGCGGCGAGAACGCCGAAAAGCCGGCGCCGCGGTCGGGCTCGATCACGATCGTGCGGGTGATGGTCAGCCGCGCGTCGCCCAACAGCAAGGGGTCACCCAGCTTCAGCTGCAGTGCATCGAGCAGCGAAGGGTCGACCCAGGCGGTGCCGGATTCGGGTGCAGCGGCCACCGTCTCTACGGCTGCCTCGGCGCCCGCACCAGTGGCCGCGGCACGCAGCTGCAGCTTGCCGCGCAACGGATAGCTGGCATCGACCGCCTTGACCGCCACCAGCCGCGTGCCGCCGCCCTGCGCGTCGATGGCGCGGCCCATGCTGGGGAAGGCGGCGCTGGTGGAAACCAAGAGCCCCAGCTCACGCGCCTTGGCGATCATGTCGGGCGGGGTGGGCCGGTCGCTGCCAACGACCGCATCGCCGCCCAGCAGTTGCCGGGCGTCGCGTTGCAAACCGGTGTTGAGCCGGTCGGCGAAAAAACCCACCGCCGTTAGAGCCGCCACCGCCAACGTCACCGCCACCGCCAGCAGACGCAACTCGCCAGCGCGGAAATCGCGCAGGGTCTGGCGCCAGGCCAGTGCGGCGATCGATGGAGGCTTTGGCGCGGCGCTGGTGGCGGCCCGAGGTGACGGCGCAGACGGGGTCGGGGTCGGGGTCGGGGTCACGCGGGGGATGGGGGATTCGGCCATGTCGACAGACGGTAGCGCATCGCTGCCGCAATCGGCCACCGCCAAGGTCCAAACCCTTGCAGGATAGGCGCCGCCGCACCCGTGGCAGGCCGGATCGACGGCGCCGCGGTCGCCGCGGCTGAACGCCGCATTCAAACAGCCTGCACCGTCGGCCGCCGCACGGTGCTGCAATGCGGGACATGAACCTGCCACCCCTTTGCTTGTCGCATGGCTCGCCGATGATCGCGCTCGACCCGCGTGAAGCCGGCGCCTTCATGCAGCGCCTCGGCGCCGCAATCGTGCAGCGGCATGGCCGACCGCGTGCACTGCTGATCGCTTCGGCGCACACGACCGCCGCCCTG
>JBDSMV010000168.1:0-10538 GCA_039915715.1 Rubrivivax sp.
CGAACTACGAAGGCATGGCGGTGCCGAGCGTGTGGCGCACCAACCGCACCATGGCCGCGGCCAAGGTCGATGCGCTGTCGTCGGGTGGCATGGACGACTTCGAGATTCCTGCGTTCCTGCGCCGCCAGGCCGATTGACGAGCGGGCGTGACGGCTATTGCGGACATAGCGAGGCGCACGGTACGCCGGACGCCTCGCGCTCCTAAAATCGCCGGCGTGCTGCGACAACGAACCCTCAAGTCAATCACCCGCGCCGTTGGCGTGGGGCTCCACAGCGGGCAGCGCGTGGAACTCACGCTGCGCCCGGCGCCGGTCGATTCGGGCATCGTGTTCCGCCGCGTCGACCTGCCGGAGCCGGTCGAGATCGCGATGACGGCCGAGGCAGTGACCGACACGCGGCTCGCGTCGACGGTGTCGTCCAAGGGCGCCAAGGTCCAGACCATCGAACACCTGATGTCGGCCTGCGCCGGCCTTGGCATCGACAACCTGGTGATCGACATCACGGCCGAAGAAGTGCCGATCCTGGACGGCTCGGCCGCCAGCTTCGTGTTCCTGCTGCAGAGCGCCGGGATCGAGCTGCAGGACGCGCCGAAGCGTTTCCTGCGGGTGACCAAGCCGATCGAGATCCGCGAAGGCGAAGGCGCGTCGTTGAAGTGGGCGCGTCTGGCGCCGTACCACGGCTACAAGCTGGCCTTCGAGATCGAGTTCAACCATCCTGCGGTCGACGCCACCGGGCGGCGGGTCGAATTCGATTTCTCGGGCGGCCAGTACAAGCGCGACATCGCCCGTGCCCGCACGTTTGGATTCACCAAAGATGTCGAACTGATGCGTTCGCGCGGGTTGGGCCTGGGCGGCAGCATGGACAACGTGATCGTGATCGACGACGTGCGGGTGCTCAACAGCGACGGCCTTCGTTACGACGACGAATTCGTCAAGCACAAGATCCTGGACGCCATCGGCGACCTGCACATCGCCGGCAAACCGTTGCTGGCCAGCTATACCGCCTACAAGAGCGGGCATGCGCTGAACAACAAGCTGCTTCGCAAGCTGTTGTCGGACGAAAGCGCCTACGAGATCGTCACTTTCGAGCGCGATGCCGATGCACCGCGAGGGTTCGCCGAACTGGCGCCGGCGTGGTGATGCCGATGCCGATGCCGATGGCCGGCGGAGGTGAGGGCGCTGGCGATGGGGCAAGGCCGACGCAGTCACGCGCAGACGCGAAGCTGCGCTGCCGATGATCGCCGCCCGCATCCTCTTTTTTCTCTTGCTGGCCGGCGCCATCGGCTGCTTCGTGGCCTATGCCTGGACTTCGCAGCCGGTGTGGCGCAGCCGCGGGCTGACGATCCTCAAGTGGACGCTGCTGGCCGCGGGGCTGTTCTTCGCCGGACTGATCGCGCAGCGGCTCTACGAGATGCTGTGACCCGCGGCGACCCGCCGCCGCGAAGAACGTCAACGCTGGATGCGCTGCACTGCCGGCCGCTCACCGACCTGCAACCGCAGCGACAGCAGCTTCGAGCCGCGCTGTACATCGAGCCGCGCCGGGCTGTCTGGCGCCAGCGCAGCCACCGCAGCCAGCAGGTCGCCGGTGCTGCGCACCGCATGTTCGCCGACCTTGACTACCACATCGCCGGGCCGCAGCCCACCGCGGGCGGCGGGGCCGTCCTGCAGCACGCCGGTGATCAGCACGCCGCTGGTGACCGGCAGGTTCAGGCTCTGGGCGAGTTCGGCCGACAGGTCGCGCGGCTCGACGCCGATCCATCCGCGTCGCACGCTGCCGCCGCGCAGCAGCGCTTCCATCACGTTGCGCGCGGTGTCCACCGGCACCGCGAAGCCGATGCCCATGCTGCCGCCAGTGCGCGAGAAGATGGCGGTGTTGATGCCCACCAGATTGCCCTGCGAATCGACCAGCGCGCCACCCGAATTGCCAGGGTTGATGGCGGCATCGGTCTGGATGAAATTCTGAAACGGCGACGACTGCGGCTGGTTGCGGTCGAGCGCACTGACGATTCCCGAGGTCACCGTCTGGCCGATGTTGAAGGGGTTGCCGATCGCCAGCACCGCATCGCCCACCTGCAGCGCGCGCACATCGCCCAGCGTCACCACCGGCAAATTGTCCAGTTCGATCTTGAGCACCGCAATGTCGGTTTCGGCATCGCTGCCCACCACCTGCGCGCGCACCATGCGGCCGTCCGCCAGCTTGACTTCGATGTCGGTGGCGTCTTCGACCACGTGGTGGTTGGTCAGCAGGTAGCCTTCGGGCGAGACGATTACTCCCGAGCCGAGTCCGACCTGGCTGCCGCCGCGCGCGCCGGGGCCTTCGCCGAAAAAGAAGCGAAAGCGCGGGTCGTCCAGGTGCGGGTTGCGCTGCGCCATCTTGGTGGCTGTCACGCTGACCACCGCCGGTGCCGCGCGCCGCGCCGCCACCGCAAAGCCACTGCGGTGCTCGGACGACAGCTGCACGTCGCCGCCAGGAGCCGCATCGGACAGCGCCCCGCGCGCTGCCACCACCAAAGTCGGTGCCGGCAGCAGCACCGCGTTGGCGGCGCCACGCGGCAGCCATTCGGGCTTGAGCGTCAGCATCACGAACAGCACCGCCAGGGCGATGGTCACGGCCTGCGAGAAGACCAGCCAGGTTCTGCGCATCATCGAAAGGGGGCTGGGTGGGGCCGGAGGTCGGCGGGAAATCTGGGCCTGGATCCGGACTCGCAGGCAGCCGGGACGGGCGCGCAGCAGACGGCAGAATGCAGCGATGGCCGAACGCATTCAGATCGAATCCGCCCTGCAGGACCTGCTGCGGCCCGACATATTCAAGGATTATGGGCCGAACGGTTTGCAGGTCGAGGGTGTCCAGACCGTCCACCGGCTGGTTTGCGGGGTCACGGCCAGTCTGGCACTGATCGATGCTGCGGTGGCCGATGGCGCCGACGCCCTGCTGGTGCACCACGGCCTGTTCTGGCGCGGCCACGACGGGCGCTTGACCGGTTGGCTGGCGGCGCGCGTGAAGCGCTTGATGGCCGCTGGCGTCAACCTGTTTGCCTACCACTTGCCGCTGGACGCGCACCCTGAACTCGGCAACAACGCGCAGCTCGGTCGCCTGCTGGGGCTCGCGGCCGACGCGCGCTTCGGCGATCAGCAGCTGGGGTTCATCGGCCCCGTGGCGTCGGACCGGTCGGGTGATGATTCTCTGCAGACCTTGGTTCAGAACGTGACCCGCCAGCTCGACCGCGCGCCGGTGGTGGTGCCTGGGGACGGCCGCCCGCTGCGCCGCGTGGCCTGGTGCACTGGCGGGGCACAAGGCTATTTCGAGGCTGCGATCGCAGCCGGCGCCGACGCCTTCCTGACCGGCGAGATCTCAGAACCCCAGGCCCACCTGGCGCGTGAAACCGGGGTCGCGTTCCTGGCCTGTGGCCACCACGCCACCGAGCGCTACGGCGTGCAGGCGGTGGGTGCGCATCTGGCGCAGCGCTTCGGCATCGCGCAGCGCTACATCGAGATCGACAACCCGGCATGAGTGCCTCGCCGCGACTGCTGGTCGGGAATCCGCCGCTGCGGCCCGTGTCCCCCACGCTTCCACTGTTGCTGACAATGGGCGACGCGGCCGGCATCGGCCCCGAGATCATCGTGAAGGCGTTTCGGGCCGGGATGTTGGCCGATGGGGTGGTGGTCGGCGACCCGGGGGTGTTGCGCCGCGCGGCACGCGGGCTGCTTGCAGGAGGCGCTGCGATGTCGGACGCGATGCCAGAAATGATGTTGGCCGTGATCGACACGCCGGCCGATCTGCCGCAGGTGCCGCCCGGCTGCCTGCCGATGCTGGTACCCCCCGGTCTGCCACCGGACCTGGTGACGCTGCCGCTCGGCCGGGTCGACGCCCGCAACGGGGCAGCCGCGGCGCGCTGCATCGAAGCCGCCCTGCGGCTGGTGGTGGCGGGCGAGGCCTCGGCTCTGGCGACCGCGCCGATTCACAAGGAAGCGCTGGCCGCCGCCGGCGTGCCGTTTCCCGGTCATACCGAGATGCTGGCTGCGCTGGCCACGACCCCCGGTGCGCCACCGCCTGCGGTGCGCATGATGTTGGCCAACGACGAGCTGAAGGTGGTGCTGGTGACGATCCACCAGTCGCTTCGCAGTGCCATCGACGCGCTCGATTTCGAGAACGTGCTGCAGACCATCCGCATCGCGCACGCGGCGGCTTTGGCGTGGGGGCAGAACCGTCCACGCATCGCCGTGGCCGGCCTGAACCCGCATGCCGGCGAAGGCGGCCTGTTCGGTGATGAAGAGGTGCGCTTCATCGGCCCGGCGGTGCAGGCCGCCGTGGCCGAAGGCATCGATGCCAGCGGCCCGCATGCGCCCGACACCGTGTTCATGCGCGCCCGCCGCGGCGCCTTCGATCTGGTGGTGGCAATGACACACGACCACGGCCTGATTCCCGTCAAGTACCTGGGAGTCGAGCAGGGCGTCAACGTCACGCTCGGGCTGCCGTTCGTGCGCACCAGCCCCGACCACGGCACCGCCTTCGACATCGCGGGCCAGGGCATCGCGGACCCGGCCAGTCTGGTGGCGGCGCTGCAGATGGCGCGGCGACTGGCGGCGGCGCGCTGAACTCAGGCGCTGAACTCAGGCACGGAACTCAGGCACTGAATTCAGGCACTGACCGAGGCCGGCCTGAATGCCGCCAGCTGGCGGCGGGCACGTTCGGTCGCACGTTCGATCAGTTGTGCGGTCTCGAAGGCGCGCAGCCGGCCCGATTGGCACAGCCGATCCAGCATGCGCCGGGTCAGCGACACGGTTTTCTTGTGGCGACCGCCGTGGGTAAAGATGAAGAAGCTGCGCGCCGCGCTGACATGGGTCAGCCGCACCTTCTGCCAGCGGCCGTCCAGGTTCATCTGGTAGGCAAAGCCGATCTGCACATGGTGGGCCAACGCCGCCCCCTGCGAAGGCGCCACGTTTTCGGATGGCGACGGAAAGGCGCTGCCGGCCAGCGCCTGCAACTCGGGCAGGTTCGCAAGCGCCGCCAGGTCACTGCCGCTGGCCGCTGCATCGGCGGCCAAGGGCTGGCTGGGTGCGAAATCGGTGCTGAGGTCGATGTCGACCTGCACCGGCCGGCTCCAGTCCACCGATGCTTCGGACACCAGACCTGCGCGAGCGGCTTCCTCGGCACTGAAGCGCGGCATGTCCAGCGCGTCATCCAGCACCGGCAACACCGCACTGCGCAGTTCGGCGCGCGAAGGCAGCGGGCGCTGCAGCGCGCCTTCGACCTGACGCACCATCAGGTTGATGTCCAGTGCGCGGCCCGCCGCGCTCTTGAGCGCGTCGGCGTGGGCCGGCATCAGCTGGTTGAAGAAGTCCCGCCGGTCGGCTTCGGGCCAGCCGATCAGATTCATGCCCTGGGTCAGCGCCTGCATCAATTGCGGCAACTCGGCCAGGAAAGTCTTGCGGTGCGCCGGGCTGGCCTTGGGCTGCACGCTCAGGAACAGCTCGCGCCCGACCTTGCGCAGGCGCTCGGGCAGTGCCGGGTCGACCGCAGGCGACCCGTTGGGTGCGGGTTCGGCGGCGCGCAACAGCACCTGGCTCCAGACCTGACTCAGGAAGTCGCGCAGGAAGGCTGGCGCCGCCACGCTCTTCAGGTCGCCGGCCAGGCGCTGCGCATACAGCTGCCGCAGCCGCTGCTGGTCTTCCTTCTCGGACAGCATGGCCGCCACGTTGCCGTCGGCATGGGCATCCTGGCGCGCGGCTTCGGCGATGCAGCTTTCCAGCGCGGCCAGCTTCTGCTCGTAGAGCTCGATCTGCTCGAAGTCGCCTTCGACCACCTGCTGCACCAGCGCCCGCACCTCGGCCAGCAAGGCCTTGGTGCCGGCTTCATCGACATCCTCGAAGGCCGCGCCAAGCGACGCGATGCGGTTGACGAAACGCCGCACCGGATGGCGCCGGGACGAGAAGAAGGCCGGGTCGCCGAGCGCCGCGCGCAGCACCGGCAGTTGCAGTCGGGCGATCTGCCGTGCCATCTGCGGCGGCACCTTCGGGTCGGCCAGGATCTGGTCGAACAGAAACCCGATCAGGTCGATGACCATGTGGTCCAGCGAGCCCCCGGCCGCCTGACGCAGTTCTTCGCGGTGGGTGCGGATCAGGTTCGGCAGCGGGGTCTGCGAATCGCCGTACTCGGCGAAGGCGCTGTCGCGGCTGCCGATGCCGATGCCGCTGATCGGTCCGGCGCCGTTCGCCCGGCCGCCTCGGACCCCGCCGACACCGTCGGTGTGGGCCAGCCGCCGCAGCAGCGTCATCAGCGCCGGGTCAACCTGTCCCAGCAGTGCGCCGCGGCGCACGCCGAGCCCGCCGCTGCGCGTCGAAGGCGCGAAGCCGCTGGGGCCGTGGCCGACCGGCCCCGGCGAGCCGCTCGAAGGGGCGCCGGTCAACAGTCCCGCATAGGGGCGGCCGCCGCCCGCGCCGGCTGGGGCGCCGTAGCCACTGACCGTCGCGGCCTCGCCGCTGGCGGTGGTGTCGCCAGGCGAAATCGACGAGCCGTCGACAGCAACACGACCACTGCGCGGACGCAGCGCCAAGCCGCGCGGTTGAACGCCGGCATTGCGCAGGTCTTCGATGATCGCCGCGTAGGTCTTGGGCAGCATGCCGCCGATCGAGCGTGCGAGCTCGGACGCCAGCAGCTTGCGGATCTCGGGGCGTTCGGAGACCGAGTCGATGCCGCGCACCATGGCTTGCCCGACGCCTTCGGGGCGCAACGGGTTGCGGTCGCGGTCGCCGCCCACGTCGACCAGCAAAGCGCCGACATAGCCTTGCAGTTCGCGCAGTTCCCACTCGCACAGGTGGGCAATCTCGGTGCCGAAGCGTTGTGCCGAGATGCGGGCTTCGACCTCGCGGTCTTCGACCAGGCTCAGCGCGTCGCCCTGCAACAGCGAACCGAAGGTGCCGCCGTGCGAGCCGGGCGCCGCCCCGCTGCCGCCCATGCCCGGACCCGGTGCCGGTTTGCCGCCCAACTCGATCAGCACCGTCTCGTCGAAGGCGTCGTTGAAGCTCAGGATGAACACCGCCGATTTGCGGTTGAGTTCGAACTGCGCACCGAGCAGACCGTCGCGCTGGAAGGCGTTGTTCGAGGCCAGTGCGGCAAGACCCAGGCTTTCGATGGTGCGCTCGGCGGCCTCTCGCGCCGCCATCTTCAGGCGCTGCACGGCTTCCTCCAGCGGTGCCGGCAGGCGATGAACGGGGTTGGGCTTCATGCGAGGAGGGTGCCACCGGGCAGCATCGGGTCAGTATCCGGCACCTCCAATGCCCGCGATGCCCAGAGCAGGCCCCCGAAACCCCTCCATCCCTGCGAGCAGGGCACGCCGTTGGGCTCGCGCCGGGCGGCTTTGGTCAGCGCACCTTCAGGTTGTCGCGGATTTCGCGCAGCAGCAGCACGTCTTCGGGCGTGGCGGCAGGCGGCGGGGTCGGCTCCGCGCGCTTCAGGCGGTTCATCTGTTTGACCATCATGAAGATGATGAAGGCCAGGATGACGAAGTTGATCGAAACCGTCAGGAAGCTGCCGTAGGCCAGCACCGCGCCGGCCTTCTTGGCCTCGACCAGCGTGGTTGCGGTCTGCCCGGCCAGCGGAATGAAGTAGTTGTTGAAGTCGAGCCCGCCGAAGATGCGGCCCACGATCGGCATGATGATGTCGTCGGTCAGCGAAGCGACGATCTTGCCGAACGCCGCGCCGATGATCACGCCCACCGCCAGATCCATCACGTTGCCCTTGAGGGCGAATTCCTTGAACTCCGACGTGAAACTCATTGCTCCCTCCCGATGATGGGTTTCTCTCGATGGCGATTGTCACGCAGCCTGCAGCCCAACCCCGGCTGGGCTTTGCCCTTGGGACCCTCGGATAGAATTTGCGGTTATCCCGAAACCTGCCGTCCGAGCGATGAACACGAAGAGCGCAGCCGCTGCCATCTCTGGCGGTTCCGAAGACCCCACCGACCGTCAGGTCGACCAAGTGGTCGACAAGAACCGCCGCAACTGGATTGCCATCACCTGCAGTGCCGGCGCGATAGGTGGTGTTGCCGCCGCGGTGCCATTCGTCAGCAGCTTCGCGCCGTCCGAGCGCGCGCGTGCGGCCGGCGCCCCGGTCGAGGTCGACATCGGCAGCATCAAGCCGGGCGAGAAGCTCACGGTGGAATGGCGCGGCAAGCCGGTCTGGATCGTGCGGCGCACCCCTGAGCAACTGGCGACCTTGAAGAAAGTCGACAGCGAACTCGCCGACCCGAACAGCAAGCGCAAGCCCGACGAGTTGACGCCGGAGTACGCGCGCAACGAATGGCGATCGATCAAGCCCGAATTCTTCGTTGCAGTGGGCATTTGCACGCACCTGGGCTGCTCACCGGTCGAACGCTTTCAGACCGGGCCACAGGCCTCGCTGCCAGCCGACTGGGAAGGCGGTTTCCTGTGTCCCTGCCATGGCTCCACCTTCGACATGGCCGGTCGGGTCTACAAGAACAAGCCCGCACCCGACAACCTCGAGGTGCCGCCGTACATGTACCTGGCCGACAACAAGATCCTGGTCGGACAGGACAAGAAAGCCTGATGCCCGTGCTTGTCTCGCGACGAGCGGCCCCGTGCGACGATCGTTGCATCGCAAGTCCTGAAGGCCACTGTGCGCTGCCCACCCGCGCCCGGCTTGTGCCCAGCAGTCAACGTTCGAGGACCTTATGGCTGAAATGAAGCAGGCGCCCGCTGGCGCTTCGATGCCCGAGCAGGCAATGACATGGGTGGACAACCGGTTTCCGGCCACCAAGCTCTTCAAAGAGCACATGTCGGAGTACTACGCGCCGAAGAACTTCAACTTCTGGTATTTCTTCGGCTCGCTGGCGCTGTTGGTGCTGGTGATCCAGATCGTCACCGGCATCTTTTTGGTGATGCATTACAAGCCCGACGCGGCGCTGGCCTTCGCTTCGGTCGAATACATCATGCGCGACGTGCCGTGGGGTTGGCTGGTGCGCTACATGCACTCCACCGGCGCCAGCGCGTTCTTCATCGTGGTCTACATGCACATGTGGCGCGGCATGATCTACGGCAGCTATCGCAAGCCGCGCGAGCTGGTGTGGATCTTCGGCTGTGCGATCTTCCTGTGCCTGATGGCCGAAGCCTTCATGGGCTACTTGCTGCCGTGGGGCCAGATGAGCTATTGGGGTGCCCAAGTCATCATCAACCTGTTTGCGGCGATTCCGTTTGTCGGCCCCGACCTGGCGCTGCTGATTCGTGGTGACTACGTGGTCGGTGACGCCACCTTGAACCGCTTCTTCAGCTTTCACGTGATCGCGGTGCCGCTGGTGCTGCTGGGGCTGGTGGTGGCGCACATCATCGCCCTGCACGAAGTCGGCTCCAACAACCCCGACGGGGTCGAGATCAAGGCCAAGAAAGACCCGAAGACCGGCATCCCGCTGGACGGCATCCCGTTTCACCCTTACTACTCGGTGCACGACCTGATGGGGGTGAGCGTGTTCCTGATGATCTTCACCGCGGTGATCTTCTTCCTGCCCGAGATGGGCGGCTACTTCCTGGAATACAACAACTTCATCCCGGCCGACCCGTTGAAGACCCCGGCCCACATTGCGCCGGTCTGGTACTTCACGCCCTACTACTCGATGCTGCGCGCGGTCACCGACAACTTTGTCAATGTGTTCGTGGTGATCGTCGGCCTGGCGGGTGTGCTTGCTTTCCTGAGGCTGAATCTGAAGGGCATCTGGAAGTTTGTGCCACTGGTGGCAGCCTTGATTTTGGCCGTGCTGCTGAAGACTTTCGACGCCAAGTTCTGGGGTGTGGTGGTGATGGGCGCGGCGGTGCTGGTGCTGTTCGGCCTGCCGTGGTACGACCGCAGCCCGGTCAGGTCGATCCGCTACAAGCCGAGCTGGAACAAGGTGCTCTACGGCATCTTTGTCGTGAATTTCGTCATGCTGGGTTACCTGGGCGTCAAACCGGTGTCCGACCTGGGCACGTTGCTGTCGCAGGGCGGAACCTTGTTCTATTTCGCCTTCTTCCTGCTGATGCCGTGGTGGAGCCGCATCGGCGAATTCAAGCCGGTGCCCGACCGCGTCACCTTCGAGGCGCATTGATGCCGCACCCGCTGCCGCCCCCAATGCCGCACCAGATTGCCATGCCGATCAAGATGAAGAACTTCCTGCTTGCGCCGCTGCGGTCCCTGGCTGTCGTGTTGATGTTGTCCGTGGCTGCGCTGGCCGCCCCTTCGCCGGCCCGTGCGGCCAGCGAAGGGGTCGCCTGGGACACCTTTCCGACCGAGCGCCTGACCGACTTGGCCGCGCTTCAGAACGGGGCCAAGCTGTTCGTCAACTACTGTCTGAACTGCCACAACGCGGCTTTCATGCGCTACAACCGGCTGCGCGACATCGGGCTGACCGAGCAGCAGATCAAGGACAACCTGTTGTTCACGGGCGCCAAGGTCGGCGACACGATGAAGACGTCGCTGGACCCAGAAGACGCGAAGACCTGGTTCGGCGGCGTGCCGCCCGATCTGACGCTGATCGCGCGGTCGCGCTCCGA
>JBDSMV010000182.1:0-3108 GCA_039915715.1 Rubrivivax sp.
TGGGTTCGGATCGCGCCGAGCACCGCGGCCTCGGCCACGGTGGCGTCGGCCATCAGCGCCAGCGCCTGGTCGCTGTGGCAAGCCAGCACCACCTCGTCGTAGCGCTCACTGCCGTGGTCGGTGGCCACCATCACGCCGACCCGGCCGGCATGCGGGGGCACCCGGCGGATGCTGCGCACCGGTGTCGACAGACGCGCGTCGCCGATGTGTGCCAGCAGCTTGCGAACGTATCTCGCCGACCCACCGCGCACCGTGAACCACTGCGGCCGGTCGGTGATGCGGATCAGGCCGTGGTTGTGGCAGAAGCGGATCAGGGTGCCGACCGGGAACAGCAGCATCTGGTCGGTGGGGCACGACCAGATGCTGCCCACCATTGGCAGCAGGTACCAGTTGCGAAAATCGGCGTCGAAGGCGTGCCGGTCCAGGAAGTCGCCGATCGGTTCGGACATGTCGCCGTCGTTGCTGGCTTCGGCCAGTGCGGTGGCGAGGCGGTTGAAGCGCAGCACCGCGGACAGCATCGACAGAAAGCGCGGACGTATCAGATTGCGCCGCTGGGCGAAGATGCTGCCGAGGTCGCTGCCGCTCCACTCAAGACCGTCGGCACGCGACTGCACCGAAAACGACATCTCGGCCGGGGCCGTGTCCACGCCGAGGGTCTTGAACAGCCGCACCAGTTCAGGATAGGTGCGTTCGTTGTAGACCAGAAAGCCGGTGTCGACGCCATGCGTGACCGGGCTGCCGTTGGCATCGGGCAAAGTGATGTCGACGGTGTGGGCGTGGCCGCCGAATCGGTCATCGGCTTCCAGCAGGGTGACCTGTGCAAAGGGCACCAGCGCCTGCGCGGCGGCCAGACCGGAGATGCCGGAACCCACCACCGCCACACGCTTCATCGCATGGCCCCCGAGTGTCTCAACTCCTTCAAGGGGCGGCGGCAGTGGTGCCAGCAGCCACTCTGAATAAAGACTGCCGTGCGGCGCCCCGGAGCGAACGAGGGAGGGAGGGAGGAGGAGGAGAAGCGCTCCGGGATTGCAGCCGGGGAACCCGGCCGTCCGCACGACAGATAAACCTTGGTCGGCCGATCACAGGCCCACCCTGCTGCTGTGAGCCACCTGCCTGCCGAAAGTTCCGCAGCGGGTCGCCGCGTCGGCTGGCCTGTACGACAGGCTCGGTTGGCGATCGGGTGCAAGTGGGGCAAAAATGGCTCCGGCAGGTTCAAAGCGTTCAGTAGAGACAGGGCACGCCGCACAAAACAGCATCGACGCGCCATGACCCTGCGGCCACAGGACTCGTTGGCTTCACATCTACGTCGATCGCGCGACCGCAGATGTAGACTGATTAGTAATTATCCGACCGAACGGTAACCAAGCGGTTGAACCGGTCGCCAAATAACCCACCCGGCCGGCTGGTCTTGCATCAGCCGGCATCTCCACCGGAGGACGCCGATGCCTTCGACACCGAACCCGCCGCCACCCGATGGGCCTCCAGGCCCTGTGCATGTCGATGGAATTGACGCGGTCAGTGGGGGTTTGCAAGGCGACCGCGCTTCGGGGGCTCGCCAGACTGACGGGGCGGGCACGGCAAGCATGCAATTGACGCTGGCCGAACTCGAGCGCGGTACCGGGCTCAGCCGCCAGACGCTGCGAGGGTGGGAGCGCAGTTACGGCTTTCCTCACCCGCTCCCCGATGCTGCCGGCCGCCGCGTCTACGCCCGGGGCGATCTGCAACAGCTGCGGCTCATCAAGGATCTCCTCGACCGCGGGCAGGTGCCCGGCGATGTCGTGCCGATGGCGCTTGTGGACCTGCGACGCCTGGCGCTGGGTGACGAGCGCGGGTCCGCGGTCTCGCAGCACCTGGTGCTGCTGCGCCGTGCCGGACCCGCAGCGCTGCGGTCGGCGCTGCAGTCGCGGCTGCACACGCTGGGGGTGGCGCGTTTCATCGCTGACGTGGCCGCGCCGCTGGTGGCGGAGGTCGGTGAAGCGTGGGTGCGGGGGCAATCGCCGGTGTTCGAGGAACATGCTTGCACCGAGGTGCTGCAGAGGCTGATGCGCGAAGGAGTCGACAGCCTGCCGGCACCGACGGACGACGCGCGCCCTCGGGTGCTGTTGAGCAGCCTTCCCGGTGAGCCGCATGCCCTAGGGCTGCTGATGGCCGAAGCGATACTGGCGCTGCAGGGTTGCGACTGCATCTCGCTCGGTGTGCAGACCCCGGGTTGGGACTTGGCCGAGGCCGCAGTGGCGTACGACGTGGACATCGTGGGCTTGAGTTTCAGCGGCTGCATGAACCCACAGCAGACCATCGACGGCCTGACCGAACTGCGCCGACACCTGCCTCGGCAGCTCGAGTTGTGGGCCGGTGGCAGCGCCCCTGTGCTGCACCGCAGACCCATCGATGGCGTCTGGGCGCCGGGTGGATTCGCGTTGGTGCCGCAGCGCCTGGCCGACTGGCGCGCGCGTGCAGCAGCGCCCTCTTGAAGCGGAAGCGCGACCGCAAGCCCACGCTGCGAGCCCACATTTCTTAGAATGATGCCCATGCAGCCACCGACCGAGCCGACCGCTGCGGCCTCCGCCGCCGTCGCAACCATGCTCTACCCGGAGCTCTTCAGGCAACTGGAGGCGGTGCGCTGGAACATGGACAGCGACATTCCCTGGCAGCGCTTCGAAGTTGAGCGGCTCAGCGACGAGCAGGCCCAAACCATCAAGATGAACGCCATCACGGAATGGGCGGCGCTGCCGGCCACCGAGATGTTCCTGCGCGACAACCGCGGCGACAGTGACTTCTCGGCATTCATGAGCGTGTGGTTCTTCGAGGAGCAGAAACACTCACTGGTGCTGATGGAGTACCTGCGCCGCTTCCGCCCTGAACTCGTGCCCACCGAAGACGAGTTGCATGCCGTGCGTTTCGAGTTCGACCCGGCACCGCCGCTGGAAACGCTGATGATGCATTTCTGCGGTGAGATCCGGCTCAACCATTGGTACCGCCGCGCGGCCGAATGGCACACCGAGCCGGTCATCAAGCATATCTACACGACGCTCTCGCAGGACGAAGCGCGCCACGGCGGCGCTTATTTGCGCTACATGAAGCGCGCCATCGGCCAGTCCGGCATTGCGG
>JBDSMV010000210.1:0-4357 GCA_039915715.1 Rubrivivax sp.
TGCGGCGCCGTGCCGAGCCAAGGTCTCATCTGCGAGCACCGGCGAGTGTGCGAGCAGTTGCTCCAGCCGTTCCATGCGATGCCGGTGCAGGGTGGTGATCGCATAGAAGTTCTCCTGCAGCAGGCTCGATCGCCCGACTGTCACGAGCACACCGCCACGGAGCTCGTCCTGCACGACCACTTCGGGTAGCACGGTGAGCCATCCGCTGTCGCGCGCCACGAGGCGCAGCATGGCCATGTCGTCCACCTCGGCCCGCAGCCGCGGCGTGACTCCGACCGCCACGCACAGGGCGTCGAACTGCCCGCGCAATGCATGGCGGCGCCCCGGCAGTGCGAGTTCCAGTCCGCCAAGATCTTCCGGCACGCGCAGCGTGCGACCGCGCCACGTGGCTGCCGGGCCGACGAGCGAAATGGACTGGCTGCCCAGGAAGCGGCAGTGCAGGGGGCGTTCGGTGTCGACCGGCACAGCGTCGTTGGCCAGCACCACGTCGAGTTGGTGCTGCAGCAGACGGCGCAGCAGCTCTTCGAGCGTCCCGGACTCCAGCGACAGGGTCACAGTCGGGTCGGCGAGCAACGGCCGGATCCAGTTCTCCTGGTAATTGCGCGACAACGTGGCGACGCTGCCAACACGCAGCCGCACCATGCCCGCGCTGCGGCCGTGCAGCCGACCCAACAGTTCCTGCCCCAGGCCGAAGATGGTCTCGGCGTAAGACAACGCGAGCTGCCCCGTCTCGGTCAGCACCAGGCGTCGTCCGGTGCGTTCGAACAGGGCTTCGCCGAGGCTGTCCTCAAGCTGGCGAATCTGGTTCGACAGCGCCGACTGGGAAACGTGCAACTCGCCCGCCACCCGGGTGAGATGCCCTGTCTTGGCGACACGCCAAAAGTAGAAGAGGTGATGAAAGTTCAGCTGCTCGAGCTTCATCGTTCTGTTTATGTAATTGATAGGTTCTTATCAATGAATTTTACAGAACCCATTTCGCTTCGCATCATGGGTCCGTCTGCGAACCGGAGCGCCCGCCATGTCTCTCACCAGTCCTCTGCTGCTGGCCAGCTCCCTGCTGCCGGTGGCCCTGATGCTCGCAGCGCTGCGCCATGGGCGCGCCGCAGACGTGCTGCCGGTGTGGAGACGTTTTCGGGGTCTCTCCGTGGCGGCGCTGTCGAGCGCGGTCGCGAGCCTCGGTCTGCATCTGGCAGCCGGGCCCGGAGCGCCAGAAAGCGCTTTGCCTGGTCTGAGCGCGACACTGACCGGCGCCTGGGTCGCCGTGCTGGTGCAGTTTCTCGCCACGGTGATCGGTGCGTTTTCCTCGCGGTATCTGCAAGGCGAGTCGGGCCAGCCGCGCTACGTTGCCGCGTTCGGCGGCGTGCTGGCCGCCGTGCATGTGCTGCTGCTGGCCGACCATTGGCTGGTGCTGATGGCGGCATGGGCGGCCATCGGCGGGGCCCTGCAGCACCTGCTGCGCTTCTACGCCGATCGCCCCTTCGCACTGCTGGCGGCGCACAAGAAGCGCGTGGCCGACCGCCTCGCCGATGGACTGCTAATCGCCGCGGCAGCGCTGGCCTGGAACGACGTCGGGTCGGGCTCGTTGTCGGCGTTGTGGCGCCATCTCGAATCGGCTGCGCCGTCGACGGCGCTGCAGGCGAGCGCGGTCCTCCTGGCCCTGGCGGTCGTGCTGCGCACGGCGCTGCTGCCAGTCCACGGCTGGCTGATCCAGGTGATGGAGGCGCCGACGCCGGTGTCGGCGCTGCTGCATGCCGGTGTCATCAACCTCGGCGGTTTCGTGCTGATTCGATTTGCGCCCCTGCTCGAAGCCGCGCCGTTGGCGCGCTGGCTGCTGGTGGGTACCGGGTTGGCCACCGCGCTGCTGGCCGGGCTGGTGATGCTGACGCGGATCAGCATCAAGGTGCGGTTGGCCTGGTCGACCGTGGCTCAGATGGGCTTCATGGTGATGGAGTGCGGCCTGGGCCTGTACACGCTCGCGCTGCTGCACCTGATCGGCCACTCGCTGTACAAGGCGCATGCGTTCCTTTCCGCCTCCACGGCCGTGGAAGCGGCGCGGCTGCGCATGATGCGCAGCGCCGCGGCGCCCTCGGTCGCGAGCCTGGCCCTGGCGCCAGTGTTGTCCGCAGCGCTGGTCTGCGGCCTGGTCACGCTGCTCGCAGTGGCCGTCCCGGTCAGCCCGTGGCCCTGGTGGTGGAGCGGCGTGATGGCGATGGCCTGGGCGCCGCTGCTCTGGCTGCCCGCGACGCACGACCCCGACGCACCGGGCATCCTGCGCGGCGTGTTGGCCGGTGCTGGCATGGTGGGCGCGCTGGCACTCGCCGCACAGGCGGGTCACATGCTGCCCTTCGGCGTGCATGACGCGCCCGATGGTACGGCCGGCCTCGTGGCCCTGGCCAGCATGGTCACGCTGTACGGCGGCCTGGCGCTGCTGCAGGTCCGCCCGAAAGCGCTGGCCGCTTGGCGCCGCTGGAGCTATGCCGGCTTTTATGTCGACGAATTCGCCACCCGCGCGGCGCTGCGTTTGTGGCCGACGCGCTGGACCCCGGCTGCCACCGAATGACCCGAACCGAGGAACCACCGATGGACACCCTGCTGCCTCCGCGCGTCGAACCCGGCCCCAATCCGCCGCCGGCTGCGCAGACCCGTGCCGATATCGGCCGTCGCGTCGACGCTGCCTGCGCCCACGCCTGCGCTGCCATCGCGCCAGCCTGGCCGCTGGACCGCGCCATCGCCGTCAACCCGCACTGGGCGCGCATCGAGCTCGGCGTGCGCACGGTTGCCGCGCGCATGGCGGTGCTGGGCGACATCCGCGTCTTCCCGCCGCGCACCCAGTTGCGGCAGGCCTGGGCATCGGGCCGCATCACGGCCGCCGACCTGGAAGAGGCCATCGCGCAATGCCCGGCTGCGCAGGCGGCCGACCTGAACGCGGTGAGAGTCATCGACGCCCTCGCCGAGTCACCTGCGCTGCCCCGGTTGCCGCTGCTGATCGACGTGCTCGACGACGATCCCCGGGGTCACGGACGCCTGTCTTGGCGACAAGCCATCACCCACCAGGTGAGCCAGGTTTGCGCCGCCTACTTCGACGTCCATCAGGCCGACTGGCAGCCGGAACGGTCCGGCGGTCTCTACGCCTTCTGGCGCGACACGCTGACGCACGACCATGGCATCGGCGTGTTGATGGGTTTGCCCGACATCGCCCTTGGCCTCTCGGCCTTGCCCGCGACTCGTCAGGACGCGGAGCGTTGGGTGCTTGGCCGCCTGGGCCTGCCCGAGGTGGCCTGGGCCGACTACCTGGAAGCCGTGCTGCTGACGGTGAACGGCTGGGCTTCTTGGTGCGCCTACCTCGGCTGGGAGGCGCGCCTGGCGGGCGGCAGCGACGATCACCTGCGTGAGCTGCTCGCGATCCGCCTGGCCTGGGGCGCGATCCTGCTCGAGTGCTGCGACGACCAGGCGGCCCAACGCGCCTTCGGCGCGCTGAAGGTGGAATGGGACCGCGCACCGGCCCTGCTGCGGCAGGCCGAGGCCACCTTGCTGGTCGACGAGGTCTGGCAGCTCGCGTTCGAGATGGGTTATCAGCGCAGTCTGGCGCAGCGGCTGCGCGCCGTGGCGCCGCCGCCGGCTGCTCGGGAAATGCAGCAGGCCTTCGAGGTGCAGGCGGCCTTCTGCATCGACGTGCGCAGCGAGCCCCTGCGCCGGGCCGTCGAATCGGTCTGGCCGGCGGTGCAGACGATCGGCTTTGCCGGGTTCTTCGGTTTGCCGGTGGCCTACACGCCGCTGGCCACCGCGGCGCGGCGGCCGCAGCTGCCCGGCCTGCTGGCGCCGACCCTGGAGGTGACCGAACGCGTGGTTGTCGGCGCTGCCGATTTCGGTGCCCGAGGCGACGCGAAACAGGCCCCCGCACGGCGGGCCCGGCTCGACAGCTTCGCCAAGGCCGACCGATGGAGCGCCAGCAACCGCTGGCCGAACGCGGCGTTCTCGTCGGTCGAGGCCGTCGGGGCCGGCTACCTGGGCCAGCTGGCCCGGTGGCTGCGCCCGGCGCCCGCTGCGCGACGCTCGATCGATGGCGCCGGGCTCGCGCCGCGCTACCGGCCGGTTTGCCGGCCGGTTCTCGCCGATCTGGACCTCACGACCAAGGTGGACCTGGCCGTGCGCGTGCTGCATGCCATGGGCCTGGATCGCGGCATCGCACGTCTTGTCGTGCTCGTGGGTCACGGCAGCCAGAGCGCCAACAACGCGCAGGCCGCCGCACTGGACTGCGGTGCCTGCGGTGGACAGACCGGCGAGGTCAATGCCCGTGTGCTGGCGCGACTGCTGAACGAAACCGACGTGCAGGCGGGGCTGCGCGCACGCGGCATCA
>JBDSMV010000224.1:0-4528 GCA_039915715.1 Rubrivivax sp.
GAGGGCGCGGTCTGATTCCAGGCCGCTCATGTCTGCTGACTGAAGTCGGCAGCGGTCATTCGACGGGGCTTCGGCCCCGTTTTCGCAGCTTCAGCCCATGACCAGAACCTATTTCGGCACCGACGGCATTCGCGGCACGGTTGGCCGCCCGCCCATCACCCCCGACTTCATGTTGCGCCTGGGGCATGCAGTGGGGCAGGTGCTGCGGCGCCAGCAGAGCCGGCCGGCGGTGATGATCGGTAAAGACACGCGCATCTCCGGCTACATGCTGGAGTCATCGCTGGAAGCGGGGTTCGCATCCGCCGGGGTCGACGTCTGGCTCAGCGGCCCGCTGCCGACTCCCGGGGTGGCCTACCTGACGCGGGCCTTGCGGCTGGATCTGGGCGTGGTCATCAGCGCGTCGCACAACGCCTTCGCCGACAACGGGGTCAAGTTTTTCTCGGCCGGTGGCGAGAAGCTGCCCGACCAGTGGGAGCTGGAAGTCGAGGCCGAACTGCAGCGCGAGCCACGCTGGGTCGAGTCCGCGTCGCTCGGCAAGGCCCGGCGGCTCGAAGACGCGAGCGGGCGCTACATCGAGTTCTGCAAGAGCACGGTGCCGCACAGCCTGTCGCTGCGCGGCATGACGATCGTGGTCGACGCGGCCCATGGTGCGGCCTATCACGTGGCGCCCGACGTGTTTCACGAGCTCGGTGCGTCGGTGGTCAAGATCGGTTGCAGTCCCGACGGGCTCAACATCAACGACGGCGTCGGTGCCACCGACCCCCGCGCGCTGGTCGCGGCCGTGGCCGAGCACCGCGCCGACTACGGCATCGCGTTGGACGGCGACGCCGACCGGCTGCAGATCGTCGATGCACAGGGTCGCATGTACAACGGCGACGAACTGCTTTACGTGATGGCCGCCGACCGACTGGCGCAAAAGCGGCCCGTGCCCGGTGTGGTTGGCACGTTGATGACCAACATCGCAGTCGAGCAGGCGCTCGGCCGGCTCGGCGTGGTGCTGGTGCGTGCCAAAGTCGGCGACCGCTATGTTCTGGAGGAGTTGACCGCGCGCGGTTGGCATCTGGGTGGGGAGGGCTCGGGCCACCTGCTGGCGCTCGACCGTCACACCACCGGTGACGGCATCGTCAGCGCGCTGCAGATCCTGCAGGCGGTGCGCCGCAGCGGCGGCACGCTCGCGAGCCTGCTCGAAGGCGTGGTGTTGTGCCCGCAAACCCTCATCAATGTGCGAGTGGCGCCTGGCGGCGTGTGGACGCAGAACGAAGCGCTCACTGCAGCCCGGCTGGATGCCGAGTCGGAACTGGGTGACACCGGGCGCGTGTTGATCCGCGCCTCCGGCACCGAACCCTTGCTGCGCGTGATGGTCGAAGCGCGCGACGCAGCGCTCGGGCGGCGCTGTGCCGAACGCATGGCCGCCGCAGCGGCGGCCGGCTGATCCCGATGCGTCGGCCGTGCGGAGCGGCTGACGGTCACGCGGCTGTCATGTTGGCTGCCTAGAGTCTGCTCGTTCAAACCAATGACGAAGGCTCTTCCATGACCACCACGATGTTCCGCCTGGCCGCTTCATGCACGCTGCTGGCGGCTGGCGTGTGCCAGACAGCCGTTGCGCAAGACGTCACCGCCGCAGGCGCTTCGTTCCCGGCGCCGCTGTATTCGAAATGGGCCGACACCTACAACAAGGCCACCGGCGTTCGCATCAACTACCAGTCGGTCGGCTCATCGGCCGGCATTCGCCAGATTCGCGGCAAGACGGTCGACTTCGGTGCGTCCGATGCCCCGCTGAAGGACGACGAGCTGGAAAAAGATGGCCTGATCCAGTTTCCGACCGTGATGGGCGGCGTGGTGCCGGTGGTCAACATCAGCGGCGTCAAGCCCGGCGAATTGAAGCTCACCGGACAGGTGCTGGGCGACATCTACCTGGGCAAAGTCACCAAGTGGAACGACCCCGCTATCACCGCTCTGAATGCCGGCACCAAGTTGCCGGACGCGACGATCGCAGTGGTCCGGCGCGCCGATGGCTCCGGCACCAGCTTCATCTTCACCAACTACCTTTCCAAGGTCAACAGCGACTGGAAGGCGAAGGTCGGTGAGGGCGCGGCAGTCAATTGGCCCAACGGCGTGGGTGGCAAGGGCAACGAAGGTGTCGCCGCATTCGTTCAGCGGCTGCCGAATTCGATCGGCTATGTGGAGTACTCGTATGCCACTGCCAACAAGATGTCGCACACGCAGCTGAAGAATCAGGCTGGAAACTTCGTCAACCCGGACGACACCACGTTCAAGGCCGCTGCTGCGGGTGCCGCTTGGGACAAGAGTTTCTACCAGGTGCTGACCGAGCAACCGGGAAAAGACGCCTGGCCGATCACGGGCGCGACCTTCATCCTGATGTACAAGAATCCCGAGAACGCTGCCAAGTCGGCCGCTGCGCTGAAGTTTTTCGACTGGGCGTACTCCAATGGCGACAAGACAGCCGCTGAGCTGGAGTACGTGGCATTGCCCGACTCGGTCAAGGCACTGGTGCGCAAGTCGTGGGCGTCGATTCAGGACGGCGGCAAGCCGATTTCGTACAAGTAAGGCGTTGTCCGCACGCAGGGCCGGGCATCGCCTTCGGGTGATGTCCGGCAGTTGTCTGCTGCGCTGAGATCACTCCGCCACGCACCCGGAACGCACACCTTGGCCGCTACACTTCCAGCCTCTTCCTCGCAGGCAGACGCCACGTTGCTGGGCACGGTTTCAGGCGCCAAGCCGCCCCCCCGCAAGCGCCGCCTGCCTTGGGCTGACGCGGCGTTTTCCGCCGCCGCCCATCTGGCAGCATGGGTCACGCTGCTGTTGCTGGTGGGCATCATCGGATCGTTGGTGATGGGTGCATGGCCGGCCATTGCCGAGTACGGCCCCGCCTTCATGTGGCGCAGCGAATGGGACCCCGTCAACGAGCGCTTCGGCGGGCTCGTGATGATCTACGGCACGCTCGCCACCTCGTTCATTGCGCTGTTGATCGCCGTGCCGGTCAGCTTCGGCATTGCGTTGTTCCTGACCGAGTTGTCGCCGCGCTGGCTGCGCCGGCCACTGGGGATTGCGATCGAGTTGCTGGCCGCAGTGCCGTCGATCGTCTACGGCATGTGGGGCTTGCTGGTATTCGGCCCGATCCTTGCACAGTTCGTCCAGCAACCCATGCAGGCTTTGCTCGGCGATGTGCCGGTGCTGGGTGCATTGGTTTCGGGCGCGCCGGTGGGTATCGGCATTTTGTCGGCCGGAATCATCCTCGCAATCATGGTGATTCCGTTCATCGCCGCGGTGACGCGCGATGTGTTCGAGACCACCCCGCCGATGTTGAAGGAGTCTGCTTACGCTCTGGGTTCCACCACTTGGGAGGTGGTGTGGAAGGTGGTGTTGCCGTACACCAAGTCGGGTGTGATTGGCGCGGTGATGCTGGGTCTGGGGCGCGCGTTGGGTGAAACCATGGCCGTGACCTTCGTGATCGGCAATTTCAATCAGCTCAATTCCCTGTCGCTGTTCGAAGCCGCCAACAGCATCACCTCGGCGCTGGCCAACGAGTTTGCCGAAGCCGCACCCGGGTTGCACCAGGCGTCGCTGATGTACCTGGGATTGATTCTGTTCGTGATCACTTTCGTGGTGCTTTCGCTTTCGAAGGTGCTGCTGTTGCGACTGAAGCGCAACGAGGGGAAGCGGTCGTGAGCCTTGCCACGCTCGACACCGGCCGCATGGCGATGCACAAGCGCCGCAAGACCATCAATGTGGTGGCTTTGGCTTTGTCGCTCTCGGCGATGGCCTTCGGTTTGTTCTGGCTGAGCTGGATCCTGATCGAGACCATTCGTCTAGGCATCGGAGGCCTGTCGTTTGCGGTCTTCACCGAAATGACGCCACCTCCATTGACCGAAGTGGGAGGGCTTTCCAACGCCATCGCCGGATCGGTGGTGATGGTGGCACTGGCCACCTTCGTCGGCACGCCGATCGGGGTGATGGCGGGTGTGTACGTGGCGGAATACGGTCAGCGCAGTTGGCTCGGCCGCTCCACGCAGTTCATCAACGACATCCTGCTGTCGGCGCCGTCGATCGTGATCGGGCTTTTCATCTACACCGTGATCGTCGCGCAGTTCCGCAGCTTCTCGGCACTCGCTGGTGTGTTCGCGTTGGCGCTGATCGTGATTCCGGTCGTGATCCGCACCACCGACAGCATGCTGAGTCTGATCCCGAACGCGTTGCGCGAAGCCGCCTATGCGCTCGGCACGCCAAAGTGGAAGGTGATCTTGTCGGTGACCTTGAAGTCCGCCCGCGCCGGCGTGGTGACGGGTGTCCTGCTGGCCGTGGCGCGCATTGCCGGGGAAACCGCACCGCTGCTGTTCACCGCGCTGTCGAACCAGTTCTGGACGATGGACGTGACGCAGCCGATGGCCAGCCTGCCGGTGACGATCTTCAAGTTCGCAATGAGCCCGTATCAGAACTGGCGCGAACTGGCCTGGGCGGGGGTTTTCATCATCACGGTCGGGGTGCTGTTGCTGAACATCGCAGCCCG
>JBDSMV010000242.1:0-8305 GCA_039915715.1 Rubrivivax sp.
AAGCCGCGTCCGGGCAGGCCGCAGCGCGCTGCCCTGGCGGTCTCGCCTGAACGGCGTCGACTGCCCTGCGCTCTGCAGCTTCGTGGCCCCATTGCGGAACTCGCTGCGCTCACCTGCGGTTCGCTCCACCCAAACACCCGCAACGAGTCAGAGGACGAGGCGCGCTGCGCGCGCGGGCCACGAAGCCTCCGGTGCTCGGCGCCAGGGCTTTATGCGCGCTGCGGCCTGCCCGGACGCGGCTTTGCCGGCAACGGTCGTGGCGTGCGTGCGTGCGTGTGCGGGTCGCATCCGTCTGGTCGATTGGTCGCGGTGTCGCTGGGTTTCTAAATCTTGGGCGCGACCTTGGCGTCTTTCAAGATCTGCTCCATCTCGGCTTGCAGCTTGGGCATCAGGTCCTTCAACTGCACCATCGTGACTGACAGCGAGCGCTGCATCACTGCGGGCATCTTGGAAACGAAGCTGCGTCCCACCGGGCTCTTGTAGAACGCGATCAGCCCGTCGACTTCTTCCTGGTCGAAGTTCTCGCGGTAGATGCCGACGTAGATCGGCTCCAGCTTGGTCCAGGTCATCGCTTCGCGCATCACTGCCGCCAGGCGAGCCGGTGCGGCCTCGACCATCCGCTTCTGCTCGTCGGTCAATGTCCTGCCGGCCACGCTCTGCGCCACGCTTTGCCGGATCAGGCCTTCGACCTGGGTGTAGGACTGCGTCAGCAACGATTCGGTTTGCGTAACAGCCAGCAACTCCCGCACCGACGGTTCGCTGGCCGGGGCGGCCAGCGCCGCCGGCGGCGCAGCCAGCGCAACGACGCAGGCGGTCAGGGCAAGTGCCGAAGACAGTTTGCGGAGTCGGTGCAGGTGGGCCATGGTGGCTCCTTGTGTGGAATCGAGCGGCAGAGGTAGCGGGCGGAGTTGCCGGGGCGGCGATCGGCCGCCACAGCGGCCGGTGTGGGGTGCCCGCCACCGCGGCGGCCGATGTCAGTTGCCGGTCGGCACCTTGCCGTCGACGCCTTTGACATAAGTCTTGAGACCACCCAAAAACTTGTCGTCTGCGACTTCGTCTTTCTTGACCAGCGGCTTGCCGTCCTGTGCGGTGATCGGGCCCTTCCAGATCTGGTAGCTGCCGTCAGCCAGACCCGCCTTGACCTTGGCCACCGCATCTTTGGTTTCGGCCGGTACCTTGTCGCTGATAGAGACGATGTCGATGGCGCCTTCCTTGACGCCCCACCAGGTGCCGCTGTTGCCGGTCCAGGTGCCGTCCAACGCGTCTTTCGTGGCCTTGATGTAGTACGGCGCCCAGTTGATGACCGCCGACGCCAGATGGGCTTCGGGCGCATAGGCCGACATGTCGCTGTCCCAGCCGAAGGCGAGCTTGTTGTTCTTGGCCGCGGTCTGCAACACCGCCTTGCTGTCGGTGTTCTGGAACAGCACATCGGCGCCGCCGTCGATCAGGCTCTGCGCGGCTTCGGTTTCCTTCGGCGGGTTGTGCCATTCGTTGACCCACACCACCCGGGTCTTGATCTTCGGGTTGGTGGTTTGCGCACCGAGCGTGAAGGCGTTGATGTTGCGCACCACTTCAGGAATCGGCACCGAGCCCACCACCCCCAGCACGTTGCTCTTGGTCATCTTGCCGGCAATGATGCCCGCCATGTAGGCGCCTTCGTAGGTGCGGCTGTCGTAGGTGCGCATGTTGGCCGCCTGCTTGTAGCCGGTGGCGTGCTCGAACTTCACATCGGGCATGTCGGCCGCCACCTTCAGCATCGGCTCCATGTAGCCGAACGTGGTGCCGAAGATCAGCTTGTTGCCCTGGCTGGCCAGGTCGCGGATCACGCGTTCTGCATCGGCCGATTCGGGCACGTTCTCGACGAAGCTGGTTTGCACCTTGTCGCCGAATTCGGCTTCCACGGCCTTGCGCGCGTTGTCGTGCGCAAAGGTCCAGCCGCCATCGCCGACCGGGCCGACATAGGCGAAGGCGATCTTCAGCGGCTCGGGCTTCGGTGCCGCGGCCGATGCCGCCATCGGCGCTGCAGCCGGTGCCGCCGCCACGGGTGCTTCCTTCTTGCCGCAGCCGACCAGGGCAACGGTGGCCGCGAGCATGGACCAGCCGGCGATCTGCAGCAGGCGGCGTTTGGAGGGTTGGGTCATGGAGGCCTTTTGGTTTGCGTGAAGGAAAGAAACGGAACGGCGTCGGGGATTATCCCGGCGCTATCCGGGCGTGAACGGCTTGCCCAGCGATGCCGGCATGTTGGCGCGGATGAAGCGGGCATTGCTGCTGATCAGCACCAGCACCGCGATCGTCGCGAGGTACGGCAGCATGCTCAAGAACTGGCTCGGCACCTGCACGCCGCGGCTTTGCAAGTGGAACTGCAGCATCGTGACCCCGCCGAACAGGTAGGCGCCCATCAGCACCCGCAGCGGCCGCCAGGTGGCGAAAGTGGTCAGCGCCAGTGCGATCCAGCCCTTGCCGGCCACCATGCCTTCGACCCACAGCGGCGTGTAGACCAGCGACAGGTAAGCACCCGCCAACCCGCACAGCGCGCCGCCGGCCACCACCGCGGCCAGGCGGATGCGCCGCACCGGGTAGCCGAGCGCATGCGCCGATTCGGGCGACTCGCCGACCGCGCGCAGCACCAGCCCGGCGCGTGAACGGTAGAAGAACAACGACAGCGCCAGCGTGAAGGCGATCGTCAACAGCACCATCGGATGCTGTCGAAACAGCGCCGGGCCGATGAAGGGCAGGTCGGTTAGATAAGGAATCTCGAAGCTGGGCCGCGCACCGAGCGTTGCCTGCACGAACGACACTCCGACAAAGGCCGAGAAGCCGCCACCGAACAGTGCCACCGCCAGCCCGGTGGCGACCTGGTTGGTGTTGAGCCAGATCACGAGCCAGCCGAACACCGCCGACAGCAGCGCGCCGGCTGCCGCGCCGGCGATGAAGCCGAGGGTGTCGCTGCCGGTTTGCACCGCGGTCGCAAAGCCGGCGATGGCGGCCACCAGCATCAGGCCTTCGGCCCCGAGGTTGACGATGCCGGTGCGTTCGTTGATGAGCAATCCGAGTACGGCCAGCGCCAGCACGGTGCCCGCGTTGAGGGTGGCCGCCAGCAGCAAGGCGAGTTCGGCGCTGCTCATGGGTTGGCTGTGAGGGAGGCCACGGCCGTGTCCGCATGGCGTGCGCGGCCGACCCAGCGCAGCCGATAGAGGATCAACGTGTCGCAGGTCAAGAGGCTGAACAGCAGCAGGCCCTGGAACACCCCGGTGATCGACTTGGGCATGCCCAGCCGCGATTGAGCCAGTTCGCCGCCGATGTAGAACAGGCTCATCAACAGCCCAGACGCGACGATGCCGACCGGGTGCAGGCGTCCGACATAGGCCACGATGATGGCGGCGAAGCCATAGCCTGCCGGCACATACGGCGTCAGCTGGCCGATCGGCCCGGCCACCTCCAGCGCACCCGCCAATCCCGCCATGCCGCCGCTGATGAGCAGTGCAGTCCAGAGCGCACTGCGAGACGAGAAGCCGGCATAGCGCGCCGCAGCCGGCGCCAGCCCGCCGACTTGTTGCGCGAAGCCGCGGTAGCTGCGAAACAGGAACAGCCACAGCAGCGCGACCGCAGCCCCCGCGATAAAGATGCCGATGTGGGCCCGCAGATTGGGCGCCAGCTTCGGGATCCGGGTCTGCCGCAGAAAGCTGATGCTCTGCGGAAAGTTGTAGCCGGCCGGGTCCTTCAACGGGCCGTAGACCAGCCACGACAGCAGCAGCACCGCCACATAGACCAGCATCAGGCTGACGAGGATTTCATTGGCGTTGAAGCGGTCGCGCAGCAAAGCCACGACAGCCGCCCAGGCCATGCCGCCGAGCGTGCCGGCCAGCAGGATCGGCACCACGATCCCCGCGCCCATCCATGCGGTGCCGGGACCGGCCTGGATCGCAACCCAACCGCCGGCAATGGCACCGATCACGAATTGGCCTTCGGCGCCGATGTTCCAGATGTTCGATCGAAAGCACACCGCCAGACCGAGCGCGATCAGGATCAACGGCGTGGCCTTGATCGACAGCTCCGACAGCGCATACAGGCTCTTCAGCGGTTCGAAAAAGAACACCTGCAAACCCGCCACCGGGTTCTTGCCCAGCAGCATGAACAGCGCCACCCCCAGCACCACCGTGATCAGCAGCGCCAGCACCGGCGATGCCAGCGACCACACGGCCGAGGGTTGCGGGCGGGCTTCTAGGCGCAGCATGGTCAGGCGGGGGTGCGCTGCGTGTCGGGCGCGCGTTGCGGTGCTTCTGCGGCCGGCAGCGGGTCTTGCCACAACCCCGACATCCACTGCCCGATCTGTTCGACCGTGGCATCGGCCGTGGCCACCGGTGGCGACAGCCGGCCCTTGGCCATCACCATCAGCCGGTCGCTGATCTGGAACAGCTCGTCGAGCTCTTCGCTGACCACCAGCAACGCGCAGCCGGCATCGCGCAGCGCCAGCAGTTCGGCGCGGATCTGGGCGGCGGCGCCGACATCGACGCCCCAGGTCGGCTGCGACACGATCAAGAGCCGCGGGTTGGCGTCGATCTCGCGGCCGACGATGAACTTTTGCAGGTTGCCTCCCGACAGGCTGCGCGCTGCCGCCTCTGCGCCACCGGCTTTGACCCGGAAGCGGGCGATCAGATCGTCGGCCAGCCGCTTGACCCGTGCGCCGTCGATGAAGCCGAGCCGCGACACCGCTTCGGTGCGCGTCAGCAGGGTGTTCTGCGCCAGACTCAGGGTCGGCACCGCACCGCGGCCCAGGCGTTCTTCGGGGATGAAGTGCAGGCCCAGGCGGCGGCGTCGACGTGGCGACGTTCGTGCGATGTCGTGGGCGATGTCGGGGGCGGTGGACACGCCCGAGACAGTGCCGCCCGCCATCAGTTGGATCGTGCCCGCCGCGGCGCGCGGGTCCTCGCCCGACAGCGCCGCCATCAGTTCCTGCTGCCCGTTGCCGGAAACCCCCGCGATGCCGAGCACCTCGCCGGCGTGCAACGTGAAACCGATGTCCTGCAGGTCGGTGCCGAACGGATCGAGCCGCACCAGGCTCAGCCCCGACACGCTCAGCACCGCCGCGCCGTTGCTGGCCGCCCGCGCGGCCAGCGCCACCGGCTCGGCACCGATCATCAGCCGCGACAGGCTGGCGTTGTCCTGCTGGCGCGGGTCGACCTCGCCCGTCACCGCACCGGCTCGCAGCACCGTGCAGCGTTCGCACAAGGCGCGAATCTCGTCGAGCTTGTGGCTGATGTAGAGGATGCTGCAACCATCGGCGGCCAGCTTGTGCAGCGTCACGAACAGCTTCTCGACCGCCTGCGGAGTCAACACCGATGTCGGCTCGTCCAGGATCAGCAGTTGCGGTTTTGTCAGCAAGGCGCGCACGATCTCGACCCGCTGGCGCTCGCCGACGCTCAGGGTGTGCACCGGTCGCGCCGGTTCTACATCGAGGCCATAGGTGGCGGCGACTTCGCCGATGCGCGCGGTGACCTGCGCCAGACTCAGCGACTTGTCGAGACCGAGCCAGACGTTCTGTGCCGCGGTCAGGGTGTCGAACAGCGAAAAGTGCTGGTAGACCATGCTGATGCCGAGTGCCCGCGCCGCAGCGGGGCTGGCCACCGTCACCACCTTGTCGTTGAACGCGATCGAGCCGGCGTCGGGCTGCACGGCGCCATAGATGATCTTCATCAGGGTGCTCTTGCCGGCGCCGTTTTCACCCAGCACCGCATGGATCTCGCCAGGCTCGACCCGCAGGTCGATGCGGTCGTTGGCACGCACCGCCGGGTACTGCTTGGTGATGCCGCTGAGAACCAGTCTGGACATGCGTCGAATCGGTGCGGGTTCTGGGGTCAGTCGTGGTGCGGGTCAGGCCGCAAGATCAGGCCGCAGACGATGGCCGCACATACAGCCGCTGACCGGCGACGTAGGTGGCCGCGACATTGCGTTCGTCGCCCAGGGTCAGCCAGGCAAACACGCGGGCATGCAGGTTCTGTGCCGCGATGCCTTCGAAGCTGCCGCGCGCGACCGCGTCGCGGTGCGAGGCCACCGGGCCCACGGCCCAGTCCCACACCACCACGTCGGCCAGCGCACCGGCATCGAGATGGCCGATCTCTGCCGCCAACCCAAGGGCTTCGGCCGCACCGCGGGTGGCGGCATGCAGCAGGGTCCAGGCGCTGAGCCGCAGGTCCTGCAGCGCCTGAACCTTGTAGGCCTCGGCCATGGTGCGCAGCATCGACAGGCTGGTGCCACCGCCCACATCGGTTCCCAGCGAGACCGCATGGCCGGCTCGGTGCGCGGCGCGCCAGTCGTAGAGCCCGCTGCCAAGGAACAGGTTGCTGGTGGGGCAATGGGCGATCTGCGCGCCGGTCTCGGCCAGCAGCGCACGGTCGGCATCGTCGATCCAGATGCCATGCGCCAGCACCGAACGCGGGTGCAGCAGGCCGTGCCGGTGGTAGACATCGAGGTAGCTGCGGGCTTCGGGAAACAGCGCCGCCACTTGCTTGACCTCGTCGCGGTGCTCGGCCACGTGGGTCTGCATAAAGAGGCCTTCGTGGCGCTGCCCCAGCGCCCCGGCCATCGCCAACTGCTCCGGCGTGCTGGTGATCGCGAAGCGCACCGTCACCGCCACCGCGTTGCGGCCCTGACCATGCCAGCGCTGGATCAGCGTCTTGCAGTCGGCTTCGGCGCTACCCATGTCGTCGCGCAGCCCAGGCGGCGCATGGCGGTCCATCAGCACCTTGCCGGTGACGAGGCGCATGTTGCGGTGGGTAGCGGCTTCGAACAACGCCTGCGCCGATGCTGGATGCACGGTCGCGAACACCACCGCCGCAGTCGTGCCGTGCGCCAGCAGCGCGTCCAGAAACAGCTCGGCACCCACTGCTGCGGCCTGCGGGTCGGCATGGCGCTGCTCGGCCGGGAAGGTGTAGGTGTCGAGCCAGTCCAGCAAACCGCTGCCGTGGCTGGCGATGATGTCCAGCTGCGGCGCATGCACATGGGTGTCGATGAAGCCCGGCATCAAGAGCCGGCCGCGGTGGTCGTGGCGCTGCCAGTCGGGGCCGGGCTCGTCGGCGGTGACGGCTTCGATGCGGCCATCGGCGCCGACCAGCAGCCAGTGGTCGGGGCGGAAGCGAACGCCATGCGGCTCTGACGCACCCGGCAGACCCCCAGCGCCGAATGCGGGCGTGGCGCTGAAATCGAGCAGGTCGGCGCGGATCGCGGTGGGGGTCATCGGGGCAGTGGGACCTCTGCAGCGGTCGCGATTGACTATGCTGCGGATCGTAGTGCGGCTGCTGCGCGGTCGCCTCCGTGCCAACCCCTGCGAATTGGCTGTCGCCATTGCATTCCCTTTCGCTCTGGCTTTGCGTTCAACGTGGCCGGCGCTGCCCCATTCGGTCGATCTGAAATGACACCACGCCCGATCCGATTCCTGCACCGCAGCCGCACCGCCGAGATTGCGATCGACACCCCCGCTGCCGCCACGCGCACGGTGCTGCAATGGCTGCGCGAAGACGCCGGCTGCATGGGCACCAAGGAAGGTTGCAACGAAGGCGACTGCGGTGCCTGCATGGTGGTGATCGGCAGCATCGACCCGCAGGGCATGCTGAAGCTGGAGCCGATCAATTCGTGCATCCGCTTCGTGCCGAGCCTGGACGGGCGTGCGCTGTTCACGGTCGAGGACTTGGCGCAGGCCGGCATGCTGCACCCGGTTCAGCAGGCCCTGGTCGATGCCCACGGCTCGCAATGCGGCTTCTGCACCCCCGGGTTCGTGATGTCGATGTGGGCGCTGTGGGAACGCCACCAGACCGCCGGCACGGTGCCGACCCGCCAGCAGGTGGCCGACGACCTGTCGGGCAACCTGTGCCGCTGCACCGGATATCGGCCGATCGTCGATGCGGCACTGCAGATGTTCGAGGGCTCGGCAGCCGACGTGCCGACGAAGACGACGCCGACGACGCCGACCACGGCGAAACCGACGCTGACCCGCGCCCCGGTGGTGGCGGCGTTGAAGGCGTTGCAGTCGCAACCACCATTGGCCATCGACGGCTGCTTCCATGCGCCGCGCACGCTCGACGAGCTGGCAGCGTTGCGCGCTGCGAAGCCGGCCGCGCGGTTGCTGGCCGGCAGCACCGACATCGGCCTGTGGGTCACCAAACAGACGCGCGACGTGGGCGAATTGATCGCGGTCGGCGAGGTCGCCGAATTGCAGCGCATCGAGGTCGACGCAGATGTCGTGGCGGTGAATGGCAATGCGGCTGCCGGTGCGGATGGCGACGCACCGCAGATTCGCATCGGCGCCGCG
>JBDSMV010000326.1:0-2689 GCA_039915715.1 Rubrivivax sp.
AAACGGAACTCACCGCTCAGGGTGTCCACCACCACCTCGCTGACCGCTGCGCCATAGGCGAAATACTGAAACGGGCGGCCCTTCAAGGTGGTCTTGTCCCAGCTCAAACCCGGGGTGGCGTAGAAGCCGTCGGACCACAGCTGCACGCGCGCCAGGTAGGCCTGCTGCACGACCTCGGTGAAGGGCAGCGACTTGCTGCCGATCTGCACCTGCCCACCGCTGAAGCACACCGCGCCCGCATTCCCGCCGCCATCGCCACCCCAGAGCCCGGCGGCGAACAGTGCCAGCCGTTCGCGGATCTGGCGCGCGGCGTCTTGGGCGGCCTTGCCGTTCAAGTCGCTGCCGGTGCTGGCTGCGGTGGCGCTGGTGTTGGCGACCTTGTGGGTGTCGGTGGCACTGCATCGGACGCGCTCGAAATCGATCCCGAGTTCATGCGCCACCACCTGCGCCACCTTGGTGTTCAGCCCCTGGCCCATCTCGGTGCCGCCGTGGTTGACCAGCACCGATCCGTCCAGGTAGACGTGCACCAGAGCCCCGGCCTGATTCAGGTGGGTGACGTTGAAGGCGATGCCGAACTTGACGGGGGTCAGCGCCAGCCCTTTCTTGAGCACCGGGCTGGTGGCGTTGAACGCACCGATCGCGGTGCGCCGCTCGCGGTAGTCGCTGCTGTGTTCCAGTTCATCGATCAGCGGGTGCAGCTGGTTGTCGTCGACCGGCTGGCCATACGGCGTGAAGTTGCGGTCGCCTGATTCGTCGAAACCGCCGTACAGGTTCAGCCGCCGCACATCCAGCGCGTCTTTGCCCAGCTTGCGAGCCACCGAGTCGATCAGCATCTCGATCGCGATCGCGCCCTGCGGGCCGCCAAAGCCACGAAACGCGGTGTTGCTCTGGGTGTTGGTGCGGCCCGAATAGCCATGCACCGCCACATCGGGCAGCCAGTAGGCATTGTCGAAGTGGCACAGCGCGCGCGTCATCACCGGCCCCGACAGATCGGCCGAATGACCGGCACGCGAGATCAGGATGGCTTCGGCGCCGAGGATGCGGCCGCTGTCGTCGAAGCCGATCTCGGCGTCGTAGGCGAAGCAATGGCGGCGGCCGGTGATCATGAAGTCGTCGTCGCGGTCGACCCGCAGCTTGACCGGGCGCTGCAGGCGTTGTGCGGCCACCGCGGCGAGGCAGGCGAACAGTGCGCTCTGCGATTCCTTGCCGCCGAAGCCACCGCCCATGCGCCTGCATTCGACCTGCACCGCATGGGCCGGGCGGCCGATGGCATGTGCCACCACGGTTTGCATCTCGCTCGGGTGCTGGGTCGAGCACAGCACCTTCATGCCGCCGTCTTCCTGCGGCAGCGCATACGCGATCTGGCCTTCGAGATAGAACTGCTCCTGCCCTCCGACATCGAATTGCATCGCCAGCCGCTGCGGTGCGGCAGCGATCGCGGCTTGCGCATCGCCGCGTTGCAGGTGCATTGGGGGCAGCACATAGTCGCCCGCCGCATGCGCAGCCCGCAGGGTCAGGATCGGCGGCAGGGCTTCGGCTTCGATCACCTGGCGCGCCAGCGCAGCCGCGCGCCGTGCCGCATCGCGGCTGCGGGCCACCACCGCGAACACCGGCTGCCCGAGGTAGCGCAGGCTGCCATCGGCCAGCAGCGGGTCGTCGGGAACGATCGGCCCGCACTCGTTGGCCGCCGGCAAGTCGGCAGCAGCGAACACATCGACCACCTGCGGCATCGCACGCACCCGGTCCAGATCGATGCTCAGCAGCCGTCCGTGCGCCACGGGAGAAAGACCGAGCGCCATGTGCAGCGTGCCGGCAAGTTCCGGCACATCGTCGGCATAGGGCGCACTGCCGGCCACATGCAAATGGGCCGATTCGTGCGGGCGGCTGCGGCCGACTTCGGCCGATGCGGGTGCGACCTTCGGCTGGCCGTTGTCGGTCAGCAGCGCTTGCGGCAGGTCGGCGGGCTTGTTCAAGCGAAAGCTCCGGTGGCCGCGTCGCGCGCCCAGACGTTGAGTTGCGACTCGTCCAGTGGCGCGTCGGGCCGGGTCGCGAGCCAGAAGCGGCGCAACAGGTTCTGCGCCACCTGCATGCGGTAGCCCTTGCTGGCGCGCATGTCCGACAGGGGCTCGAAGTCGCCCTTCAACGCAGCCATTGCGGCCTGCAGCGTGCCTTCGGTCCAGGGTTGACCTCGGAGTGCGGCTTCGGCTTTGGCTGCGCGGCGCACCGTGGCGGCCATGCCGCCGAACACCAGGCGGGCGTCGATCACCGTGCCGCCATCGTCCAGCTCGACCGCCAGCGCCGCGCACACCGCCGAGATGTCGCTGTCGTAGCGCTTGCTGATCTTGTAGACCCGCAGGTGCTGCAGCCGACCCGGGACCCTGGATCGGCGCGGCACCTGGACCGCCTGCACGAATTCGCCCGGCTGCAGAAGATTCTTCATGTAGTCGAGATAGAAATCGTCGAGCGCCACGGTGCGGATGGCATCGCCATGCCGCAGCAGCAACGATGCCCCGAGCGCCATCAAGAGCGGCGGCGCGTCGCCGATCGGCGATCCGTTGGCGACATTGCCGCCGAGGGTGCCGGCCAGCCGGATCGGCACCGATGCGAAGCGCAACCAGACATCAAGCAGCTCGGGCCATTCGGCGGTCAGTGTGGCAAAGGCGGCTTCCAGCGATGCGCCGGCGCCGAT
>JBDSMV010000327.1:0-17804 GCA_039915715.1 Rubrivivax sp.
CCGTATTCCGTGATCACATAGTGCACGTCGCTGCGCGGCACGGTGGCGGCTTCGCCCGGCTCCAGGTGCAACCGGATGTTGGAAGCGAGCGCACCGGCTTCTTCGGTGGTCGACGCCAGGCAGATGATCGGCTTGCCGCCGACGCTGCGCGAAGCCCCACGCAGAAATTCGGCCTGCGCGACCAACCCGCCGTAGGCTCGCCCGCCGAGCCGGTCGGCGCAGACCTGACCGCTGAGGTCGATCGCGAAAGCCTGCGTGATCGACACCATGCGGTGCTGCGCCGCCACCGTTTGCGGCGCCGCCACCACTTCGATCGGCTCGAAGCTGAACAGCGGGTTGCCGTCGATCAGGTCATAGAGCCGCCGCGACCCCATCGCGAAACTGGTGACGATGCGGCCCGGCTGCCGGCTCTTCCTGCGCCCGCTGACGATGCCCTGCTCGATCAGCGGGATCAGCGCGTCGGTGATGACATCGGAATGGATGCCCAGGTCGACCCGGTCATGCAGGTGCCGCAGGGCTTCGCTCGCCACCCGGCCCATGCCGATCTGCAAGGTCGAGCCATCATCGATGATGCTGGCGATGTAGCGCGCGATCTGCTGCAGCGCCTGGTCCGACACCGGCGGGTGGGCGTACTCGATCACAGCCGTATCGACCGGCACCAGGTGGTGGATCTGATCGACGTGCAGCATCGAATCGCCCATCGTGCGCGGCATCAGTGGATTGACCTCGGCGATCACGAGCCGGGCCTGCCGCACCGCAGCGGGCGTGGCGTCCACCGACACCCCGAGGCTGACGAAGCCGAACGCATCGGGCAACGAAACCTGAATCAGCGCCACGTCGACCTTGATGCGGCCGATCTCGAACAGTTCTGGCAGCCGCGCCAGCGAGATCGGCACATAGTCGGCCATGCCCTGGTCCATGGCTGCGCGCAAGTCGGCGCCGACAAAGAAGCTGCGGTGGCGAAACCGCGTGGTGGCGCGGCCGGCGGCGTCGTGCGGCACGGCGTGGTCAGTCAGGAAGTGCAGCAACTCGACATCGCTGACGCCGTAGTCCACGGCTTCCAGTGCCGCGACCAGTGCCCGTGGCGTGGCGCAGGCGCTGCCGACCCAGACATGGTCGCCGTGGCGCACCCGGGTCGCGGCTTCGGCAGCGCTGCAGAGCTTGGCGGCATGGGGCTGCAGCAGGGGGTGCAAGGCTGTGGCACGGACACTGGTGCTGGTGCTGGTGCTGGTGCTGGTGCTGGCGTCAACGCTCGCATCGCTGTTGCTCAGGTTGCCCAGGCGCGACTTCAGGCTGCGGCCCAGCCGCTTGAACAAGCCGCCATCCGGGCGATCGCGATCGCGATCGGGCTTGGGCTGTGCGTCGTCGTTCATCGAAGCTTGACCGCTGCTGTTTTCAGGAAAGGCAAGTCGGATCGCGCAACGCCTGCAGTGCACCAGGCGGCAGCGCATCCAGCTGCTCGGCCGCATGGGCGTCGCCGCGGTCGACGATCTCGTCGAAGCGGCTCCACTGCAGCATGCCCACGCGCTCCAGCGGCGGGTTGAAGTGCAGGTCGCACAAGCGCTGCGATTCGCGCTGGCGCGAGGTGCTGTAGAGCACCGTGACGTTCATCAGGTAGGCCACCAGCGTCGGCAACTTGAAGCGCCGCTTGGCGCGCGGGCGAAAGCGGTCGCGCAGCAGCGCCCAGCTGCCCGGCAGGGCATCGAGTTCGATGCGGCGCGCCTTGCGTGCACCCAGGTCGACGCCGATCACCCGGCCCACTCCACGCATGCGGCGCATCACGTCGACCGGAAAGTTGTTGAAGGTGCCACCGTCACACAGCAACTCGCCGTTCTGCAGCACTGGCGGCAGCGCGCCGGGAATCGCGATGCTGGCCATGATGGCGGGCAGCAACCGGCCGCGCGTGATCACGGCTTCGCTGGCGGTGGAGTAGTTGCTGGCCACGCAGAAGAAGGTCTTCCACAGGTCCTCCGCATCGGCATCGAAGCCCAGCAGCTCATGGATCGCGCGCTCGATCACGCGTTGCAGCCGCCGCCCCGTGATCAGCGACAACAGCGGCAGCCAGTTGTAGTCGCCGGTCGGGTTGACCTTGAAAGCGCGGTGCGCGATTTCGGTGATGCGTTCGGGCGGTTGGTCCGAAGCCACCAGGCCGGCCATCACCGCGCCGATGCTGGTGCCACCGACGAAGTCGATCTCGACGCCGCGCTGGCGCAGCGCGCGGTACACGCCCAGGTGCGCGAGCCCGCGCGCGCCGCCGCCCGCAAACACCAGCCCCACCGCGTTGCGGGTCTGCACCCGCGCCAGCCGCGCCATGTCGCGTGGAAGTTTCGGCCGGATGTGCAGGTGCTGCTGCACCGTGCGCCGTGCCAGCCAGGCGCGCGTGCCGGTGGGGCAATGCCGGTCTGGCGGATGCAGCAGCACCAGGATTTCGGCGGCCTTGGCGCGGCTCTGGCGCTGCATCAGGAAGCGCGACTCGATGGCATGCACTTCGGGCGGCTGCAGCGCATCGGCCAGCAGCAGCAGTTCGTCGCTGCGGCGGCTGACGCGCTCGGTCCAGGGCGTGGGGTCGGCATCGGCCAGCAGCAGCACGTAGTCGTGCGTGGCTTCGAGCCGGTCCAGATGCAGCGCAATGCGGTGGTCGGCGTCGCCGCGGTCGGTACAACCGCGGTCGACCCCTTCGGCGCCGTTGCCGGCAGCCGGCCCGTTGCTGCGCGCCAGCCCGGCTTGGCCCAGATCGCGATCGATGCGGTCAGCATCGACCAGGCACACCCGGTGGTCGGCCAGCTGCTGCCGCAACGCGGAAGCAAATGCCTGTGCGAAGGCAGGGCTGTCGAGCCCGGCCGATATCGGCAGCAGACCCATCGTCACCGGCCGCGCCGGATCGCTGCGGCGCTGCTCGCTTTGCAGCCTGGCGATGATCTGCCGCGTCAGCGCGACCGAGACCTGGGGGCTCGTGGCCAGCAGTTCCTCGAAGGCACTGCCCGGAAGCCGCACCAGCACCGAGTCGCGGATCGCCACCACGGTGGCCGAGCGCGGTTCCTGCGTGTACAGGCTCATCTCGCCGATGACCTGGCCTCGGCCCATTTCGCGCACCAGTCGGTCGGCGCCACTGTCTTCGTCGCGAACATAGGCCCGCAAGCGGCCGCTGATCGACAGGTACATCGAATCGCCGGCGTCGCCCTGCTGCATCAGCGTGTCGCCGGCGGCCACCTCCAGCCATTGCAAATGGCGCCGCAGCAATGCGAGCGTGGTCGCGTCCAACGCGCCAAGATGGGTGCGCAGATGCTCGGTCAGCAGTTCGTTCTGATGGGGCAAGGCCATGTGAGCGGCCAATGTAGCCGACCCGGAATGGGGCAGCCGGGTGCGGCTGCTGTTGCACGGGTGGGCAAAGGCGGGCACAGCCGAGCGCAGGTGGGGAGCGGCCGTCATGCATGATCGGCGCGTGAAGCGCGGCCCGCAGTCGAACCCATCAGAAGCGCCTGACACGTCCGGCAGTTCGGACCTGCGCGGTGCGGCGCGCCTGGCCACCGAAGCCACCGCCGGCCTCACCGATCTGGTCGAAGCGATGCATGAACGCATCGCCAGGCTGCCGGGCTTCGCGACGCCTGTCGAGCTTGGCCGTGCGGGCCGAACGGGCCGAACCACGGGGATCACGGGCCTCGTGTACCGCTCGATTCGCGGGGTCACGCGGGTGGTCGGTGGCAGCGCCGATGCACTGCTGTCGTTGCTGGCGCCGGTGCTCGACAGCAATGCCGATCGGCCGTCGGCTGCGGCGGTGCCGCGCCCGCAGCGCGACGCCATCGTCGCAGCCCTCAACGGGGTCATGGGCGACCATCTGCAGGCCAGCGGCAACCCGCTGGCGATCCAAATGGCATTGCGGCGCAACGGCCGCCGCCTGACGCTGCAGCGTGACGCGCTCAAGGCGGCCCTGCCCGATGCCAGTGGTTCGCTGCTGGTGATGGTGCACGGCCTGTGCATGAACGACCTGCAGTGGTCGAAGGACAGCCAGCACCAGGGCAGCCATGCCACGCGCCTTTCGCAGGAACTGGGCCTGACGCCGCTGCACCTGCACTACAACACCGGCCTGCATGTGTCGGACAACGGCCGCAACCTGTCGCTGCTGTTGGAGCAGTTGTTGGCCGAGTGGCCGCAACCGGTGCAACGCCTGACGCTGCTGTGCCACAGCATGGGCGGCCTGGTGGCGCGCAGCGCACTGGCGCAGGCGCAAGCGGCGGGGCTCGGCTGGACAGCGCGGCTCGCAGATCTGGTGTTTCTGGGCACGCCGCACCACGGTGCGCCCTTGGAACGCGCTGGTAATGGTCTTTCGATCGTGCTGTCCGACACCCCGTATTTCGGCTCGTACACGGCGCCGATCGGCCGCCTGACGAAGTTGCGCAGCGCCGGCATCACCGACCTGCGCCATGGCCACCTGCTGGAAGCCGACCGGGCTGGCGACCGCTTCGCCAAGGGGCCGGACGCGCGCCAGCCCGTGCCTTTGCCAGCCCAGATCAATTGCTACGCGGTCGCGGGCCACCTGGGGCAGGATGCGACAGCGTCGAAGGCGCGCTTGCTGGGTGATGGGCTGGTGCCGCTGGACAGCGCACTCGGCCGCCACGCCGACCCGGCGCGCACCCTGGCGTTTGCGCCAGACCGCACCTGGGTTGCGCAAGGTGTCGGCCACGTCGGCCTGCTGCACCGCACCGAGGTCACCGAGCAGTTGCTGCACTGGCTCCGATGACGGCGAGCCCGCAACGGGTGTTGTCCGTCATCCCCCCGATGACGCAGCTGAACACGCCCTATCCGTCGACCGCTTACCTGACCGGCTTCCTGCGTTTGCACGGTTTCCATGCGGTGCAGGAAGACCTGGCGCTGCAGTTGATGCTGGCGTTGTTGTCATCGGCGGGTTTGAAGTCGGTGCGCAACTGCATCGACGCAGGGCCAGCGGCGCGGCGCAGTGGTCTCGTGCACGCGTTCGCCGATGCGTTTGACCGTTATGCCGCCACCATCGATCCGACGATCGCGTTCCTTCAAGGCCGCGACCCGACCCTCGCGCACCGCATCTGCAGCCGCGCCTTTCTGCCTGAAGGCCCGCGCTTCGCGAGCCTCGATGTCTATGTCAGCGAAGACGGTGAAGACCCGATGGCCTGGGCTTTCGGCGCCCTCGGTTCCCACGACCGTGCGCGCCATCTGGCCACGCTGTACCTGAACGACATCGCCGATGTGCTGCGCGATGCGGTCGACGAGCGCTTCGAGTTCGTTCGCTATGGCGAATCGCTGGCCCAGAGCCAGGCCAGCTTCGACCCGTTGGACGCTGCCCTCGCGGCGCCACCGAACCTGATCGACACCACGCTGCAACGGCTGGCCATCGACGCGTTGCAGCGCCACCGACCGACCGTGGTGCTGCTGTCGGTGCCGTTCCCGGGCGCGGTCTACGGCGCGCTGCGCATTGCGCAGGCGGTCAAGGCCCACGACCCGGCGATCGTTTGTGTGCTGGGTGGCGGCTATGTCAACACCGAACTGCGCACGCTGTCCGAACCGCGCCTGTTCGACTTCGTCGACTTCGTGACGCTGGACGCCGGCGAGCGCCCGCTGCTGGCGCTGCTGGACCATCTGGACGGCAAGCGCTCGGCCAGCCGCTTGGTGCGCACCTTCCACCGGGTCGATGGCCAGGTGCGCTACACCCATCTGGCCGAGCCCGACATTCCGTTCGAGCAAGTCGGCACCCCGACCTGGGACGGTTTGCCGCTGGCGCTTTACCTGTCGCTGCTGGACATGCTGAACCCGATGCACCGGCTGTGGTCCGACGGGCGCTGGAACAAGCTCACCGTGGCGCATGGCTGCTACTGGAAGCAGTGCAGCTTCTGCGATGTCAGCCTGGACTACATCAGCCGTTACGACGCGGCCAGTGCCACGGTGCTGGTCGACCGCATCGAAGCCATCGTTGCCGAAACCGGCCAGACCGGATTTCATCTCGTCGACGAAGCCGCGCCGCCGAAATCGCTGAAAGCATTGGCCGCCGAGCTGGCGCGGCGCAAGGTCTCGATCAGCTGGTGGGGCAACATCCGCTTCGAGAAGACCTTCACCCCGGCCTTGTGCCAGCAATTGGCCGACAGCGGCTGCATCGCCATCAGCGGCGGGCTCGAGGTGGCCTCGGACCGCTTGCTGGCGCTGATGAAGAAGGGCGTGACGGTGGCGCAGGTGGCGCGTGTCACCAAGGGCTTCTCCGATGCCGGGGTGCTGGTGCATGCCTACCTGATGTACGGCTTCCCGACCCAGACCGTGCACGACACGGTCGACGCGCTGGAATATGTGCGCCAGCTGTTTGCGGCAGGCTGCATCCAGTCGGGCTTCTTTCACCGTTTCGCGTGCACCGTGCATTCGCCGGTCGGCCGCGATCCGGCTGCGCATGGCGTGACCCTGCTGCCGCTGCCGTCGATAGAGAACGGCGTCTTCGCGCGCAACGATGTCGGCTTCGTCGACCCCACCGGTGTCGACCACGACCGGCTCGGCGCGGCATTGAAGAAGGCGCTCTACAACTACATGCACGGCATCGGGCTTGAGGAAGACGTGCGCGGCTGGTTCGACCAGCCGGTGCCCAAGCCCCGCGTGCCGCGGCGTTTCATCGAACAGGCGCTGGCGGCGATGCCTGCGGAGCGGACCCGCGCGGCCCGGGACCGCTCCGAGACGCCGGTCCCCGACCTCAACCGCCGGCGCGCTTGACCTTGAAGCCTTCGGCCTGCAGCAGTGCCACCAGGCGTTCGGCATGGTCGCCCTGCACCTCGATCACCCCGGCTTTGACGGTGCCGCCAGCACCGCAGGCGCTGCGCAGGCGCTTGGCCAATGCTGCGAGCGCATCGGCGGCCAGCGGCAAACCGCGCACCAGCGTCACCGCCTTGCCGCCGCGGCCGGCGGTTTCCCGGCTGACCCGAACCGTGCCGTCACCGAGCGGCAGCGTCGCTGCCGCCCGGGCCTTGCACCGGCAGTCGGCCAGCGCCTGCCGACACACCGGGCACATCCGACCGGCGTCGGTGGAATAGACCAGCCCGCCTGCGGAAGGATTTGTGCGGCCGGCCTTCGGCATCAGTTGCGTTCCGCTGCGCGGTCGGCAACCAGCCCGATGCACAAAGCCAGGCCGACGCCGTAAAGCCAGGAGGTGCGCGACACCGCATAGGGATAGAGCATCAGCACCACACCCAGCCACAGCGTCAGCGGGCGGCCCTGGCGCCGCCCGAACCTGAAGGCGGCAAACCCGATCAGCCCGAAGACGATCGCGCCAAGCACATACGCCGGGCTCGGCAGGGTGATGCCGAAAGCGTTGAGGGTCGACAAGGGGTTCATGAGGCAGGTTCCGCGCGGTGCACCGTGGCCCACCGGAGGACGACGATGCTATGCCAATGGCTTGGCCCGCTGGGCGCTCCGCGGCGTGACGCAGGGCGCAGGATGCGAACCCGTCGATGATGAAATAAGGGTAAACCGCCGTATCACCCACACCACAGACGGAGGCCCCACCCCGGCAGCGCTGCAAGAATTCCGTCATCCGAAAAGTAGAACCCTGGAGATCGACATGCTGCCACGCGTCCTCACCTTGAGCCTTCTGGCCGCCGCCAGTACCGCGGCCCTGGCCCAGACAGCCCCGCTCAACAGTGTGCAGCTGTACGGCATCCTGGACGTCGGTGTGCAGCACACCACCGGCTACCGGGGCGGCAACATCAACGCCCTGGTCAGCGGCATCATGGAAGGCACCCGGCTCGGCTTCAAGGGCAGCGAGGACCTGGGTGGCGGCTGGCGCGCCCTGTTCGTGCTCGAGCAGCGCATCGAAGCCGACACCGGTCAGTTCAACAACCGACCCTTTTCCGGATCGATGCTGCCTGACCGCGTGACCCAGGCCGCGCGTCTCGGCTTGCCGGCGCAATTGCAGCCGGTCGTCACATCGGTGGCCAACAGCATCGGCAGCACCGTCGGCGTCAACCTGAACAACAGCGGCTACGACCGCCAGTCGTATGTCGGCCTGGTGACCCCGGTGGGCGCGGTGCTGCTGGGCAAGCAGTACACGCTCGGCTATGAACTCAGCGCCCAGTTCGACACCCTTCAGACGCAGTCGGCCCTGTCCGCAGGCCAGGTGGCGTCGGTGCCGTCTGCGATTGACATCCGGGCACAGAACGCGGTGCAGTACCGCATCGTCAAGAACGGCATCACCGCCGCGGTGATGGCGGCCGCCGGCGAAGGCTCCACCACCACGGGCCATTTGCTGGCCGCGATGCTGATGTACAAGAGCGACGCCTTCTCGGCCGGCATCGCCTACCAGGAGCGTGAGAACGAACTGGGCCAGAAATCGTTGACCAACGTGTTGGTCGGCGCGTCAGTCAAGCTCGGGCCGGGCTCGCTCAGTGCCGAATACATCAGCGTCAAAGACGACCACCCGTCGGGGCTGTCGGGCCTGCGCGGGCAGCTGACCCCGGTGGTCGGCGCCGGCGCTGCGGGCCTGGTGCAAAACGCCTTCATCAACGGCTTCAAGCAAGACGGCAAGCTGATGCATGTGGGCTACAAGCTCGAGCTCGGTGTCAACACGATCTATGCCGCCTATTCGGTGTTCAACGACAGCCGCCCTGCCAATGCCGATACGTCGTCGTACGGTCTGGTCTACACCTATGCGTTGTCCAAGCGCACCGACATCAACGCGGTGGCGGTGCACTTCGACAACAGGGGCCTGGGGCAACTCGCTCCGGGTCAGGCCGGCTTTCTGGGCGGCGTGACCCGCGCCGCCGGGGTCGACTCCAACACCTATGCGTTGGGTGTGCGTCACCGCTTCTGACCCCAGGTTCGCGGGCTTGCCCCGCAGCGCACCCCCCCTTCACGGCCGCGTCACAGCGGCCGTTGTCATTGGCGGGCGGCGTGAGTCATGGCTCCCGCTGAAAGCGCGTTGCTATAGTCCCCGGCGATGAATTTCTTCGAGATGAGCAGCGAACAGCTGCAGAGCTTCACGGCCGTGCTGACCGGCTTCGCGCTGACCTACGGGATGAACATCCTGGGCGCGATCGTGACGCTGATCCTGGGTTATTTGCTGTCGGGCTGGCTCAAGCGCGTGGTCGACCGCACGGTGCGCAGGTCCGACAAGATCGACCCGGCCTTCTACCCGCTGCCGGGCCGCATCGCGCGGCTCGCGGTGCTGGTGCTGACGCTGATCGCGGTGCTGAACCGCTTCGGGGTCGAGACCACGAGTCTGATCGCGCTGGTCGGCGCGGCTGGCCTGGCGGTGGGTCTGGCGCTGCAGGGCACGCTCAGCAACGTGGCCGCGGGCGTGATGCTGCTGGTGTTCCGCCCCTTCAGCGTCGGCGATGCCGTCAAGCTGGACAAGGACGTCTACATCATCGATTCGCTCGGCTTCTTCATTTGCAAGGGCCACCTGCCGGATGGCCCGCGCGTGTTCGTTCCCAACTCCAAGATCTGGGGCAACACCGTCATCAACCTGTCGGTCACCGACAAGGACATGCGGCGCATCGACGAAACCTATGGCATTGCCTATGGCGACGACATCAACATGGCGCTTGCGGTGCTGCACAAGATCGCAGCCGACGAGCCGCGCATCCTCACCGACCCAGCGCCGCTGATCAAGGTCGAGAGCCTGGGCGACAGCTCGGTCAACATCCTGTTCCGGGTCTGGACGGCGCGCGCCGACTGGTGGGGCTGCAAGCTCGACCTGGTGCAGCGCTGCAAGGAAGGACTCGAAGCCGGTGGCTGCTCGATCCCGTTCCCGCAGCGCGATGTGCATGTCTTCAACGACCCAGCGTCAGCCGACAAGCCCGATGCCGCACCGGTGCTGCAGCGCGCGTCCTGATTGACGGGATCGACGGGATTAACGGGATCGACCGGATTGAACGACCTGAACTACCGCCACCTCTACTACTTCTGGGTCGTCGGCAAGGAAGGCGGCTTCGCGCGCGCCGCCGAGCGCCTGGGGATGGCAGTGCAGACCATCCACAGCCAGGTCAAGGAACTCGAGCAGACACTCGGCCATCAGCTGCTGAAGCCCGCCGGCCGCAGTGTGGCGCTGACCGATGCCGGCGAGGCCGCCTTTGCGCGCGCCGAGGCCATCTTCCACCTGGGCCAGCTGATTCCCGACGAAGTGCGCGAAGCCGCCAGCGGCCAGCGGGCGCGGCTCGCAGTGGGTTTGCTGGACGGCATTTCCAAGCTGGCCGCCCATGCGCTGCTGGAGCCGGTGCTGAACACGCCCGGGCTGCGGCTGCTGTGTCACGAGGGCGACTTCGACGCGCTGCTGGCCGAATTGGCGCTGCACAAGCTGGACGTGGTGCTGACCGGGCAGCCGGCGCCGCACAACCCCAACCTGCGACTGACCAGCGAGTTGCTGGTGTCGTCGCCCGTGCAATGGCATGGTCCGGACGGCATGGTGGGCAGCGCCGAGGTCGATGACTTTCCGGGCTGCCTCGCGCGCCTGCCGGTGCTGCTGCCGACGGGGCATTCGGCGCTGCGCGCCACGCTCGACCGCTGGTTCGAAGCCCGCGGGCTGCGGCCCCGCGTGGTCGGCGAATTCGAAGACAGTGCCTTGCTGGCGGTGTTCGCGGTGCGAGGGCTGGGGGTGTTTCCGGTCAGCCGCCTGGGTGCCGGCGACGTGGCCGAGATGCGCGGTTTGCGGCTGTTGGGCGAATGCGCCGACGTGGTGGAAGAGATCCACGCCATTCGTTCACGCCGCGGTCAGCACCACCCGCTTGTGCTGCAGGTGATCGAAGCTGCCAAGGTGCTGGGCACCGCCGCCGGCTCCTGAGAACGCAGCTCCTGTTTCCATGATGCAAGCCCTCTATTTCTTCGGCGGCCTCGCGCTGCTGGTGGGCGGTGCCGACCTGCTGGTGCGCGGTGCGTCCAGACTCGCGATCACCTTCGGCATCTCGCCGCTGGTGGTGGGGCTGACGGTGGTGGCCTTCGGCACCAGCGCACCCGAGCTCGCGGTCAGCGTCAGCGCCGTGCTGTCGGGCAACAGCGAACTGGCGCTCGGCAACGCCGTCGGCAGCAACACCTTCAATGTCTTGGTGGTGCTGGGGCTGTCGGCGCTGGTGTCACCGTTGGCGGTGAGCCTCCAGGTGCTGCGCCAGGAAGTGCCACTGATGATCGGCGCCGGTGTGCTGTTGCTGCTGCTGTGCCTGGACGGCTCGATCGGCGGGCTCGACAGCACATTGCTGGTCGCGCTGCTGCTGGCCTACACCGCGTTCTTGGTGCGCCAGTCGCGCGCCGACCCCGCCGCGGTCGCTGACGACCTGCCCCCGGCCGCGCCCTGGTTGCGGACCCGCTGGATGCAGGCGCTGGCGGTGGGGGTGGGGCTGGTGCTGCTGGTGGTGGGATCGAACGCGATGGTCGGTGCCGCGGTGGTCGTCGCCCGCGCGTTGGGCGTCAGCGATGTCGTGATCGGGCTCACCATCGTGGCCGCCGGCACCTCGCTGCCCGAGTTGGCAACCTCGGTGCGCGCGGTGATGAACGGCGAACGCGACATCGCAGTGGGCAACGTGGTCGGCAGTTGCCTGTTCAACGTGTTGGGCGTGGTGGGTGTGGCCGGGCTGGCGGCCGCCGTGTCGCATGTCGGCTCGCTGGCGGTGCCATCGGCCGTGCTGCATTTCGACCTGTGGGTGATGCTGGCCGCACTGCTGGCCTGCCTGCCGGTGTTTCTGACCGGGCGCGAGATTGCGCGCTGGGAAGGCGCGCTGTTCCTGGGCTACTACCTGGCGTACACCGCCTACCTGGTGATGCAGTCCAAGCACCACGACGCCCTGCCTGAGTACTCGTTCGTGATGCTGGGTTTCGTGATCCCGCTCACCGTGCTGACACTGGCGGTATCGGTGTGGCGAAGGTCGCCGCTGCGCACGGCCGGATGACGGCCCAGGCGATCAGCGCCAGTAGCGCCACCTGCAGCGGCAGCCGCAGCCACAGCAGCCACACCGGCACGTCGAACAGGTCGGGCTGCTGCAGCATGTAGACGTGCGCCGGCGTCACCGCCAGCGTCAACAGGAACAGTCCACTGCCGGCCGCGCGGCGGGTCAGCCGCCACAGCAGGCCGACAACGCCCGACCATTCGAGCACGCCGCTGATCCACACGGCCTCACGCGGCCACGGCATCCACGGCGGCACGATCCGCATCTCGGTGTCGGCGAAGACGAAGTGCGCCAGACCGCCGATCGCAAACCACACGAAGACCACCACGAGCCCGGTGCGGCGTGCGCGGCTGGGTTTGGGTTTGGGACTGAGGTTGGGCCAGGGTGCAGCCATTTGCTGGTCTGTTACCGCCACCTGTGGACCCCGGCGGCAGCGCTACCAGCGCGCGCCGAACGTTCGCCGCAGGTCGTCGATGCAACCCGGGTCCAGCGCATCGGACTGACGCCCGTTCAGCAGCCAAAGCCGGGCGGTTTCCTCCAGTTCTTCCAGCACCGCCATCGCTGCCGCGGGGCTGTCATGCCAGACATTGGGCCCCAACCGCTCCAGCATCAGCGCGCGGATCGGCGTGCCGCGCGAGCCGTAGTCGGCTATCGCTTGCGCCGCCGCTGCGGCTGCTTCCGGCGCGCCCGGGCGCTGGTAGCCGATCAGCGGCACATGGCCGACCTTCATCACGAAATACGGCGTCAGTGCCGGCAGCAGTTCTGGCCAGCCCGCCGCAGCCGGTGTGTAGCCCGGCAGCAGGCTCAGCGCCACGCAATGCGTCGAGTGGGTGTGGATGACGCAACGGGTCTGCGGGTCGAATCGGCGAGCCGCATCGTGGATGCGCGCATGCAGCGCGATCGTCTTGCTGGCGCGGTCGCCGCTCAGGGGCTCGAGACGGGAATCGAGCCGCGCCAGTCGCCCCGGATTCAGCATGCCGAGGCAGGCATCGGTGGGCGTGATCAGGTAGCCGCCGTCGTCCAGCCGCAGGCTGATGTTGCCGGCAGTGGCATGTACATACCCGCGCTGGAACAGGCTCTGACCGACGCGGCAGATTTCTTCGCGGGCGTCGCTCTCGGTCAAGCTGCGGGTCCTGCCCGGCCGCTTTCTGCAAGCGAACTGTCTGCCAGCGACTGGAACGCCTTCAGGAAGAAGTCATCGCTGCCGAAGTTGCCGGACTTCAGCGCCAGGTGCACCGCGCGAGGCGCATCGGAGCCGACCAGCGAGCTCGGCAGCGGCGCCAGGCACCAAGGCACCCCGGGGTCGATCTGCGGGCCGATCTGCATCTGCGTCACCGCCAGCGCCTGCACGCAAGCGCCCGACGTTTCGCCACCGGCGACGATCAACTGCCCGACACCGAGGTCGGCAACCAGCCCCCGCGAAATCGCACCCAGGCAGGCTTCGACCATCGCGCCGGCCGCATCGCCGCCGACCGTGTCCTGCACCGCCGTGACCGCGGCGGGCGCCGCCGTCGATGCAATCAGCACCGGCCCGTCGGCCAGCTTCGGCGCGGCCCAGGCCAGCGCTGCGGCTGCCACGTCGTCACCGGCCGCCACGCGCAGCGGGTCGATCCTGAAGACCGGCCGCCCGCTTTCGGCGAACACCTGCAGCTGCCGGTTGGTGGCCACCGAACAGCTGCCCGAGACGATCGCCTGCAAACCCGACGGCGCTGGCAACCGAGACGCCTGCGGCGATGGCGCAAGGCCGAAATTGGCCGGCAAGCCGATGGCCACCCCCGAGCCCGCGGTCAGCAGCCGCAGATCGGCAAGCGCTGGCGCCATCCGCAGCAGGTCGTCGTTGGACACCGCGTCGACGACTGCGATGCCGACACCTTCGCTGCGCAACTGCGCGATGCGGTCGCGCACCGCATCGGCGCCGCGCGCCACCGTGCGGTGGTCGATCAACCCGACGGTGCGCCGGCATTGCGCCTGCAGCACCCGCACCAGGTTGGCATCGGTCATCGGGGTCAGCGGGTGGTCCTTCATGCCGCTGTCGCTGAGCAACAGGTCGCCGACGAACAGATGGCCCTTGAAGACGGTGCGGCCGTTGTCGGGGAAAGCCGGTGTGGCGATCGTGAAGTCGGTGTCCAGCGCGTCCATCAACGCCTCGGTCACCGGGCCGATGTTGCCGGCGGGGGTGCTGTCGAAGGTGCTGCAGATCTTGAAATAGACCTGCTGCGCACCGGCTTGCTGCAGCCAGCGCAGTGCGGCCAGCGACTGCTCCACCGCGTCGGCGGGCGCAATGGTGCGTGACTTCAGCGCCACCACCACGGCATCGACGCCGTTCGCCACCGACGTGTCCGTCGCTGCAGGCACCCCGATCGTCTGCACCACCCGCATGCCGGCCCGCACCAGGTTGTTGGCGAGGTCGGTGGCACCGGTGAAGTCGTCGGCGATGCAGCCCAGCTTCAACGGGGTCGCCGCCACACTCACGATTGCGCTTTCGGAGGCAGCGTGATGCCCGGGAAGATCTTGATCACCGCGCTGTCGTCCTCTGCCGCATGGCCGCCGGTCGAGGCCTGCATGAACATCTGGTGCGCGGTCGACGCCAGCGGCAGCGGGAATTTGGATGCGCGCGCCATGTCCATCACCAGCCCCAGGTCCTTGACGAAGATGTCGACCGCCGACAGCGGGGTGTAGTCGCCTGCCAGCACATGCGCCATGCGGTTCTCGAACATCCAGCTGTTGCCGGCGCTGTGGGTGATGACCTCGTACAGCGCCGCTGGGTCCACGCCTTCGCGCAGGCCGAGCGCCATCGCCTCGGCCGCGGCGGCGATGTGCACGCCCGCCAGCAGTTGGTTGATGACCTTGACGGTGCTGCCGGCGCCGGCGGTGTGACCGAGCCGGTAGACCTTGGCGGCCATCTCGTCAAGCACGCTTCCGACCGCCGCATAGGCTTCGGGCCGGGCCGCGCTCATGATCGTCATCTGCCCGCTGGCGGCCTTGGCTGCGCCACCGCTGATCGGGGCGTCGATGTAGAGGACGCCCTTGGCAGCGAGCCGGTACTCGAAGTCGATCGACACCCGCGGGTTGACGGTGGAGCACATCACGAACACGTTGCCGGGGCGCATCGCCGACATCAGGCAGTCGTTGCCGGTGTCCGGCGTGGCGCTGCCGGGCGCTTGGCCGAACAGCACTGCTTCGGTCTGCTCGGCATTGACCACCACGCCGATCACGATGTCGCAGGCCCTGGCGACTTCGGCCGGGGTGTCGCAAGCCACGCCGCCCTGCGCCGCGAAGGCCTGGGCCACGCCGGGGCGGGCGTCGCAGACATGCAACGCGTGGCCCCGGGCTCGAAGGGTGGCGGCCATGCCGCTGCCCATGGCACCCAGGCCGATCAATCCGATGGCGCGAACCGATGGTTGTGTCATGACGTTCAGGACGGCATTGTCGATTGCCTCACCACTTTCACCGCCTTCACCGCCTGCGGCAGCGATTTCAGCGTGGCTCGCGTTTGCGCAACGAGCCCAGGCCCACCAGCGCGGCCACCCCCAGCGCCATCAGCAGCAGCGCTGCGGGCTCTGGCACCACCGCAGTGATGCTGCGGTTGTTGATCTGCACGGTGATGTCGTTCTGCGCCGAATTCAGGAACAGCACGTTGGCGAACGTCAGCGGGCTGGTGCCGGCTGCGGTGACGTTGAACAGGATGCGCGCCAGGCTGCCGCTGCCGTTGACCCCGGCCACCGGGCCGATCAGGCTGTCGATGACGAACGAGACCTTGCCGGCCGTGTTGTCGACCGTGCCGCCACCGAAGAACGTGCCGCCGCCGGCAGACAGGAACGGGCCTTCGGTGGCAGGCATCGCCTGCAGCACCGCCGGGTTGAAGGCCAGCGAGAACTGGAAGGCATAGAGGTCGACGATGTCGGTGATGCGCACATCGAGCGCCAACGGCGACCCCACCACGGCTGTCGCGGGGCTGGCGGTGATCGACAGCACCGGCACGGCCTGGGCAGCCTGCATCGCACCGAGCGACAACAGCGATGCCAGTGATGCCGCGCCCAGAACCTGTTTGGCTGTGGTTGAGATGGTCATGACGATTCCTCCGGTAGATGACTGAGTGGGCCCCTGCACGATGCACATCATCGGAGCGCGTTACAACGAAGACCGCGGTCTGCGGGCGCTGCGGGACAGGGGCGGCGGGATATCGCCGGCAGCGAATCGCTGCGGTTCATGGCGCAGGCTCGAAGGCGGCGGCCACCTTCCAGGCATCGATGGCCTGCGCCAGCGTTGCAAATCCTTGCGGGCCGGCTCCATTGCGTTCGAAAACCTGCCGCACCTGCTCGCCACGGCGCAGCCGGACCACGGTCCATGCACCGTCCTGAAGCCGCGGGTCCTGATAGCTGTCCTGCCAATTGAAGAAGCCTTGCTGCAGCGCCTGCCGCGCCAGGCGGTCGAAATCGGCGACAGCGATGCTCGCTCGGGACCGCCGGTCGGCCGTGCCGTGGCGTGCATTGCCGGTGACGGTGTACAGCGCCGTGCCATCGTGGCGCAGCACCAGCGACGTTCCGGTGGCGCAACCGAAGCAACCGCGTTCGATCTCGATCTCGGTGATAGCGGCCGCTGCCGGCGCGGCGGTGCCGGCGGCGCCCGTTGCCGAATCGCCGCTCGCAGCGGCGCCGGATGTGCGGTCGGCCGGCAGCCCTGCACTGGAGCATGAAGCCGCACCCACGCCCAGGAGCCCGAACGCCATCAGCATTTGCCAACCGTGCGGGTGGCTCGCTGTGTGCAGCGCGGCGGAAGCAGTGATTGCGGGTCCGGTCATCAACGGCGGGTTCTCGGTGGACGTCCAGGCGCGGTCGATGGTAGCCGCGTGCTCGGACCCGGCGCACCGGCATCGGGCACAACCCGGCCCCTGATCCAGGGGGTTCGAGTGGAGGGGCGCAAGTCTCCTGCTGGAAGGTCCGTGCGCCTCGCCGCAGCACGGTGTCCGCCTTGCACGACGGGCCAGTTCCGGGTGAGGGCAGTGGCTCGACGGGCATGGATTTCCACATTGCAAGCGCAGCCTCGAGCCATCAGACTCGCGCCCGCCGCAACGCCACGCACCAGCCGGCTCACAGCATCGGCAGCGCCACGACTCCTGCGCCCTTCCACCTTTCCATCTCCCACCCGGACAGAGGACACGCCATGCAGCCGCACCCCACGACCTCCCTCACCGCCCCCGCGCAGACCGATCGATCGACCCGCAGCGGCGTGCTGCCGGCACGCCTGGCACGCATCTCGCTGGTGCTCGCTGCCGTGTCGACGATGGCCGCCGCGGCAAGCGCGCAGACCGCAACCCGCAGCGCAGCCCCGGCTGCCGCGCAACGGTCCACGGCCGTGGTGTCGGTCGACCGCAGCGCGGCACTCTCGCACCCGACCCGCGCGCTGTGGGTCGACCTGCGCGGCGCGCGCCCGGCGATGTCGGCGCGCGGCGCCCAACCGTCGGTGCAACCCACCCGGGCCCGCAGCCTGACGCTGGACCGTGCTGCCATCGCCGCCATCGCCGCAGCCGCACCGGCCGAGCGCAGCACTGCCGCGCGCAGCAACCCGCTGGTGGTGTCGCTGCCCGATCCGGCCGGTGGCTTCCAGCGCTTCGCGATCGTCGACTCGCCGGTGATGGAGGCCGGGCTTGCCGCCAAGCACCCCGAGATCCGCACCTATGCCGGGCGGGGCATCGACGACCCGAGCGCCACGATCCGCATGGACATCACGCCGCTGGGCCTGCATGCATCGGTGCGGTCGCAAAACGGTTCCTGGTACATCGACCCGTACTTTCATCTGGACGACAGCGTCTATGTCAGCTACTTCCGGCGCGACCTCGTGAACACGCGGCCGGCCTTCGATGAGAAGGTGATCGACGAACCGCAAATTTCGCTGGCGCGCAGCATCTACCACGCTGGCGACCGGGTG
>JBDSMV010000333.1:0-9103 GCA_039915715.1 Rubrivivax sp.
GTCCGCCCAGCGACACTCCAGCAGACTGGCCCAGAAAAAAGCAGGAAGCGAACGCAGCCACCGCCGCTCCGCGTCTGGCAGGAGCCATCTGCGTGGCGTTGACCTGCAGCGTGTTGTGCAGCATGTAGAAACCCAGGCCGAGCCCGAGGCATCCGCCCAGGGCCCAGCCCCACCCCGGTCCATAGGCGACGAGCAGCAACGCGGCACACATCAACGCGCCGCCCCAGCGCGCCAGCCCGCCTTCACCCAGCCGTGCCACCAGCCGGCCCGACAGCAGGGCGAAGATGAAGCCGCCGCCGCCAAAGGCCATCACCAGCCCGCCCGACGCCGACAACGACAGGCCGTGGACATCATGGACATGCGCTGCGACGAAGGCGAAGGGTCCGAACAGGGCCATGCCTTCCAGGCACACCAGCACCAGGATCACGCGCGCCCAGGGGCGTGACAACACCTGGCCGAATTCGGACACCACCCGGCGCACCGCAGGGCCCGGGTCCTTGCGGGTCATGCGCGCACGTTCAGGCAGCCGCCGGTCGAACGCGAACAGCACCCCGCTGACGGCTGCGAACAGCACCGCAACAACAAGGTAGGGTGCGCGCCATGACAGGTGGTCGGCTGCGAAGCCACCGAGCCAGACCCCGGCCGACAAGCCGACGATCTGCCCGATCAGGAAGCGCGCCAGCACCGGCTGGCGTTTCGCATACGGCACCACGTCGCCGATCCATGCCATCGACAGCGGAATCACTGCGGCGGCAGTGGCGCCGGCCAGCACCCGCGCCACGCGCAAGGTGTCGAAGCCCGGCGCCGCAGCGCAGGCCAGCGATGTGAAGCAGGAGGCCACCGTGGCCCAGGCGATCACGCGGTACTTGCCATAGCGGTCGCCAACCGGGCCGAAAAAAAGTTGCGCCAGGCCATAGGCGATGGCGAACAGACCGATGACCTGCGATGCGCTGCCGAGCTTGATGCCGAATTCGCTGGCCAGGCGCGGCAGCAGCGCGTCGTTGATTCGCAGCGTCATGCCGCTGACAAAGGCCGCCAGCGCCAGGCAGGCGATGGCGCCGGCCGGCAGCTTTGCGCTTCCGGTGACGGACGCGGCCCCCGCCGCGTCGGTCGCAGGCTCGGCCGGGTCGTGCGGGTCGCTGCTGGCGTTCAGACCGGGCCGCGCTGCGGAGTCGTGGCCGCAGCCATGCGCCGCATCAGCGCAGGGTCGTGTGGTTCCAGGGTCCGTTTGTCGATTGCAGGGCGGCGCACGGCATGGGTGCTGTCGTCGATCTCGGAAGCGAGCTTGTGCGCCAGCCCCTGTGCGGTGGCGATCAACCACGAGCCGGTTTCGCGGTCGTCGGGCGCGTCCTGGTCCAGGAAGTGGTCGGCGGCACGTGCCGCGGCATGCACCTGGTAGGCCCGTGTGCGCAGCGCGGCCACCTTGCTGGACAACTGGCTGTCGGTGCCCTGGTTGCGCAGCGTGCGGGCCATCACGTCCAGGTCCGAAGCCAGCTCACGTGCCAGCACCAGCGCGCTGGAGATCAGCCACGACCCGGTGCTGCGATCTTCGGAGGTGTCCTGCGCGTTGAAGTGGTCGGCGGCGCGGGTCGAAGCGCGCAGCTGATGGGCGCGGGCACCGATCTCGCGCAGCGCCGACTGCGTTTCGTCGGACGTGCCATCTGGCGCGCCACCGAAGCTGCCATCGACCGGCCCGGCGTCGTCGATGGTGTTGCGGGAATCGAAGGCAGGCATGGGTTGGTTCCGGGTGTGCGAGGGGGCGGCAGGCAGCGCCGGCGGATGGCGTCGGTTCGATGACGGCTCAAGCCTCATTCTGCCCACGATCAAACGCCACCGACGCCGACGGCGCCGCAGCCGTTGCAGACCATGTGGCACGCAGCACGCGCATCAGGTCCATCTGCGGTGCCTCTGACCTGTCCGGGCAAACCGCGACGCCGACATCGCAAGTGGGTGACAGCGTGTCCGGCGCCGGCTGCACGCACTGGAAGTGCTGCAGCATGTCGGCTTCGATGAAGCGCGAGCGCAGCGCATAAAGATGGCGCCCGCCCAACGCGCGCTGTTGCGACACATGAAAACGCTGCGGCGTCCAAAGCGTCAGGCTGTCCTTGGCGCGGGTCATCGCCACATACAGCAGGCGGCGTTCTTCTTCGATCTCGGCCACGTGGCCGGTGGCCAGGTCGGCCGGCATGCAACCGTCGACCACGTTCAGCACCTGCACTGCGTTCCATTCCTGGCCCTTGGCCGAATGGATCGTCGACAGGATCAGGTAGTCCTCGTCCAGCAGCGGCGGGCCCGATTCGTCGCTGCTGGCAGCCGGTGGGTCCAGCGTCAGATCGGTGACGAAGCGTTCGCGGCTGGTGTGCGACGGCGCCATCTGCACCAGTTGCGCAAGGTCGGCCAGGCGCACGCGCGCGTCGTCGTGCAAGCGTTCGAGGTGCGGACGCGCCCAGTCGACCGCGCGCTGCAGGTCGGCCGGCCAGGCGGCGTCAGCGCTGCGCAGGTGGGCCATCAATTCGCACAACGTCGACCAGGGCAGCCGGGCTGCAGCAGGCGGTGTGAAGCGGCTGAGCGCAACCGGGTCGGCCAGCAAGCGCTGCAGGCTCGCAGGGCCGATGCCCGGTACCAGCCGGGCGCTGCGCAGCGCAGCCAGTTTCGAGACCGGGTTGTCGGCCCAGCGCAGCAGCGCCAGCACGTCCTTGACATGCGACGACTCCAGAAACTTGAGCCCACCGAACTTGACGAACGGGATGTTGCGCCGCATCAGTTCCAGCTCCAACGCGGCACTGTGGTGCGCGGTGCGGAACAGCACCGCCTGGCGCTTCAGCCGCAATCCACCTTCGCGTTCGGCCAGCACCGCGTCGGCCACACCGCGCGCTTGCGCCAGCTCGTCTTCGACCGTCACCAGCCGCGGCGGTGGGCCGGCGGCGCGGTCGCTCCACAGGTGCTTGGTGTAGCGCTCGGCGGCTCTGGCGATGACCGCATTCGAGGCCGCCAGGATCTGAGGCGTGCTGCGGTAGTTCTGCTGCAGCGCCAAAACGATGGCAGGTGGGTCGAAGCGCTTCGGAAAATCAAGGATGTGGCGCACATCGGCACCGCGAAACGCATAGATCGATTGCGCATCGTCGCCGACCGCTGTCAGGCCGCGGCCCGGCGCCACCATCGAAAGTGCATGCACGATGTCGGCTTGCAGGCGGTTGATGTCCTGCACCTCGTCGACCAGCACATGGTCGAAGCGCGCGCCGATCGAGGCTGCCAGTTGCGGATGCTGCATCAGGTGCCACCACGCCAGCAGCAGGTCATCGAAGTCCAGCGACTGCTGCGCCAGCTTGGCGTGGCCGAAGGCATCGAACAGCCGTTGCAGATCGGCCGCATGCGCAGCGCACCACGGGAATTGCGCCTTCAGCACGGCGTCGAGTGGCTCGCGTGTGTTGATGCAGCGCGAGTGGATCGCCAGGCAGGTGGGCGGCAGCGGAAAGCGCGTGGCGCTGTCGGGCAGGCCGAGCGACTGGCGCGCCATCGCCATCAGGTCCTGCGCATCGGCACGGTCCAGCACCGTGAAACCGGGCGCCAGGCCGATCGACGGCGCGGCATCGCGCAGCAGCCGCACCGCCACGCTGTGGAAGGTGCCGCACCAGGGCAGCAGGGGCGGGGCAACCGTTGCCGGCAAGCCCAGCGAGCGGTGCAGCAGGCGGCCGGCACGGCGCCCCATCTCGACCGCCGCGCGGCGGCTGAAGGTCAGGAGCAGCACCCGCTGCGGATCCGCACCCTGCTGCACCAGCCAGGCCAGCCGCGCCGCCAACGTCAAGGTTTTGCCGCTGCCGGCACCGGCGATCACCAGCAACGGTGCGGCGGTTGGCGGGTGGACCGCTGCGGCGCGTTGTTCGGGGTTCAGCTCGGCCAGCACGTCCATCGGCCGGACTGTATAGATATCCAGATCGGGGGCTTCGCTTTCGAGACCGACCGGTCATCGGACACCTGAACGCTGTACGACAATTCCGGCCCTGTGGCGGCGTTCATCGATTGAAATCCAGAGACATGACGAAATCCGCTTCGACCCGCTGAACATGCGAGATGCGCACCAGAAAATCCTTCTTGGCTGCTTCATCTCCGCGATCCTGTCGACAGGGGCTGGCCCAGCAGCGGCGCAGACCGTTGCGGCCCGGCCGCAGGGGGCGGTGGCGGACTGCAACGCCATCGATGTCGATGTCGACCGGCTGACATGCTATGACCGCCGGGCGGGCCGCGGGCCCAGAACCTCCGATCCGAAAGAGTCGGGTCCGAGCCCGGCAGCGGCTGCCAACTCGGAGCAGGCCGCCGCTGCGGCGCGCGTCGCGACCACAGAGGAACGGCTGGCCGAAAGCCTGACGCTGTCGACCGTCTGGGAGCTGGCACCGGCCGACCAGCGCGGCACCTTCAAGCTGCTGCCGCATCAGACCAACTACCTGCTGCCGGTGCGCTGGTCCAGCGCCATCAACACCCGGCCCTTCAGCCCGGCGCCGGAACACGGCCAGAGCGAGCGGCTGCCGATCCAGCCCTTCGAAGCCAAGTTCCAGTTCAGCGTCAAGACCAAGGCGGTCGAGAACATCTTCGGCCAAGGCAGCGACCTGTGGCTGGCCTACACGCAGCAGTCGAACTGGCAGATCTACAACGGCAGCGGCTCATCGCCGGTGCGCGAGAACGACTACGAGCCCGAAGCGATCCTGAGCTTCGCGACCGACGCCGATGTGTTGGGCTGGCGCTGGAGACTGCTGAACATCGGCTTGGTGCACCAATCGAACGGGCGTCCGTTGCCGCTGTCGCGCAGCTGGAACCGGGTCACTGCGCAGTTCGGTTTCGAGCGCGGCGGATGGACGCTGCTGGCGCGGCCCTGGTTTCGCATTCCGGAAAGTTCGTCGGGCGACGACAACCCCGACATCGTCAAGAACCTGGGGTGGGGCGACTTGCGCGCGTCCTATCAGCGCAATGGCAATGTCTGGTCGGCGCTGGGCCGCATCAACCCCCGCAGCGGGCGCGGGTCCTTGCAACTCGATTGGGCATTCCCGTTGTCGGGCGCGTTGCGCGGCTATCTGCAGGTGACCGACGGGCGCGGCGAATCGCTGGTCGACTACAACCACTCGCAGACCACGATCGGGTTCGGTTTGTTGCTGTTGCCCTGGCAATGAGCAGCTGACGTGTACCACTGCGGGCGGCGCAGCCGGGGTTCACACGCCCAGCAGAGCGCCCATGTCGGTGCTGCCGACCAGATTCGAAGCTGCGCCCTGCAGCGCCACCAGCCCCTTCTGCAGCACCAGCGCCTGGTCGCAATGCGCCAGCACGCGGCGGTAGTCACGGTCGACGATCAGGGTCGCGATGCCTTCGTTGCGGATGGCGGCCACCACGCGCCAGATTTCGGCCACGATCAGCGGCGCCAACCCCTCGGTGGCCTCGTCCAGGATGATCAACTGTGGGTGCGTCATCAGCGCCCGGCCGATCGCCAGCATCTGCTGTTCGCCGCCCGACAACTGACTGCCCAGATGGCGTTGGCGCTCGGCCAGCCGCGGGAATGTCTGCATCACGCGTTCATACGGCCAGGCCGAACGCAGATCGATGGGCGGCTTCGCGGCCATCACCAGGTTCTCGCGCACGCTCAGGTTCGGGAACACGCCGCGGCCCTCGGGCACATAAGCCACGCCCATGCGCGCGACCTGGTGCGGGCGCGCCCGCGAGGCGTCGTGGCCGAACAGGCGAATCGTTCCCTGGCGCTGCCGCACATGGCCGAGCAGCGTGCGGATCAGCGTGCTCTTGCCCATCCCGTTGCGTCCCAGCAGCCCGACCGCCTGGCCGCGACCAATCTGCAGGTCGATGCCATGCAGCACATGGCTGGAGCCGTACCAGGCGTGGATGCCGGTGGCTTCGACGATCGGGTCAACCGCATCCATGTCAGTCATGGCCCAGATAAGCGGCCTGCACCGCGGCGTCATTGCGCACCGCATCGGGCGTGTCGCACGCGATCACCGCGCCGTTGACCATCACCGTGATGCGATCGGCGACGCGGAACACCGCGTCCATGTCGTGTTCGACCAGCAGGACCGCGTGGCCATCTTTCAACTCGTTCAGCAGCGCCAGCATGCGATCGGTTTCCTCGGCGCCCATCCCGGCCAGCGGCTCGTCCAGCAGCAGCACCTCGGGCGCCGTGGCCAGGCACATCGCGATCTCGAGCTGCCGCTTCTGACCATGCGACAGCAACCCCGCATGGCGGTCGAGCAAATCCGACAACCCGCTGCGGTCGGCGGCTGCCAGCGCGGCGTCCACGCTGCTGCGGCAAGCGCTTGCCGACTGCCACCAATGCCACGGTTTCTGCAACGCGGCCTGAGCGGCCAAGCGGCAGTTCTCAAGCACCGTGAAGCCGGGGTAGATGGTGTTGCGCTGGTAGCTGCGCCCGAGCCCCGCACGGGCGCGGCGCGGCTGCGACCAGCCGGTGATGTCCGCGCCGCTCATCTCGATGCGACCGCTCGACGCCGCCAACTCGCCCGACAGGATGTTGACGAGCGTCGACTTGCCCGCGCCGTTGGTGCCGATCACCGCATGCAGCGCGCCGCGCTGCAGGTCGATCGACACGGTGTCGACCGCGACCAGGCCGCCGAAACGACAGCTGATGGCTGAGGCGCGCAACAGCGGCGCGTGTTCGGTCGCGACGTTCGCCGGCTGCTGCGACTCGGGCTGCTTCATCGATCGGTTACCGCCGGCAGGTCCGATGCCGACGGAACTGCGGCAGCGATGTGCTTGCCCCGCAGCAGGCGCTCCCGTACGCGTTCGGGAATGCCGAACAAGCCGCGCGGCAGCAACGCCACACTGACGATGATCGTCAGCCCCAGACCCAGACTCCAATGGCGCGAGAACTCGCCGAAGATCGTTTCGGACTTGTAGAACTCCTGCAGCAGCGCAAACGCAAAGGCGCCGATCACCGCGCCGCGCAGATGTCCCAGGCCACCGAGGATGATCATGATCAGCACGGCACCCGACAGATGCCACGACAGCATCTCGGGGTTGACATAGCCGTCCTTGATCGCGAACAGAAAGCCCGCGAGCCCGGCGATCGCACCCGAGATCACGAACGCTGCCAGCTTGTACGGATAGGTCGAAAATCCGGTGGCCCGCATGCGTTGTTCGTTGACGCGGATGCCTGCCAGCGCATGGCCGAAGCGTGAGCGCAGCAGTTGCGCCAGAAGCCCGAATACCAGCCCCAGGCAGCCCAGCGTCAACGCGTACTGCGGCATGGCGCCGCTGATCTCGAAGCCGGCCAGCACCGGCATCGTGTAGAGGTAGATGCCGTCGGTGCCGCCGCCGAGCCGGGTGTCGTGAATCACGAAATACGCCATTTGAGCAAAGGCCAGCGTGACCATGATGAAGTAGACGCCCTTGGTTCGCAGCGACAGCGCACCGACGAACAACGCATACAGACCTGCCAGTGCCATGCAGGCGGGCAGCAGCCACAGCAGCGACGGTGAGGCGTTCTGCGGCGACAGCAGCACCGCGGCATAAGCGCCGATGCCGAAGAACGCTGCCTGCCCGAAGCACACCAGCCCGGTGGTGCCCACCAGCAGTTCCAGACTCAACGCGAGGATCGCGTAGATCATGATCTTGGTGACGAAGTCGAGCCCGTAGTCGCCGGCCACCAGCGGGTAGGCTGCCAGCGCTGCGAAGACCGCTAGCGTCGAGCCCAGCGAGATGACGTCGCGCCTGCTGCGCGTCGCTGTGGGCGGCGATGAAGGCGGAAGGGTTGCAGCGGTAACGGTCATGCCGCCTTGAAGAGCCCGTCGGGCCGCCACAGCAGGATCATCGCCATCAGCACATAGACCAGGACCCCGGCGGCTTCGGGCAACAGTACCTTGCCGAAAGTGTCGACCACGCCGATCAGCAGCGAGGCCGCCAACGCGCCACGGATCGAGCCGATGCCGCCGATCACCACCACGACGAAGCAGATGATGAGCACGCCGTTGCCCATGCCCGGGTAGACCGACGACACCGGCGCCGCCACCATGCCGGCCAGCACCGCCAGCGCCACCCCGGCGGCGAACACCACGCGGTAGAGGAACTTGATGTCGATGCCCAGGCTCTGCACCATCTCGCGGTTGCTGGCCCCGGCGCGGATCATCATGCCGACCCGCGTGCGGGTGAAGACCCCGTACATCGCCAACGCCAGCAGCAGGCATACCGCTGAGATGAAGAGCCGATACACGGGATACGTCATCACATCGCCGAGCGGCAGACTGCCGCTGAGCAGGGCCGGCAGGGGCACCCCATGCACCTCATCGCCGACCAGGATGCTGCGCAGCTCCTCGAACACCAGGATCAGGCCATACGTCATCAGGACCTGTTGCAGGTGGTCGCGTTCGTACAGGAAGCTGAAGAAGGCCCATTCGAGCCCATAGCCCAGCAGGACCGCCAGCATCACGCCCACCAGCAGGGCCGAGAAAAAGCCACCACCGAACGTGGCGGCCACCAGCGGCGCCAGCGCATAGGCCATGTACGCGCCGATCATGTAGAAGCTGCCATGCGCCAGGTTGATGACGCCCATGATCCCGAAGATCAATGTCAACCCCGACGCCACCAGGAACAGCAGCAGGCCGTACTGCAGGCTGTTCAGGCACTGGATCAAAAAGGTGGCGAGATCCACTCATCGACCCAACGCTTCTATCGGCATCCGCGGCCCGGGTCGGCGAGGCCCTTGCTGGCCATGCCGATCACCTTGTTCTCCTTGTTCGACACCTGACGCAAGTAGAAGTCCTGCACCGGGTTGTTCGATTTCGACAAGGTGAACGGCCCGCGCGGGCTGTCGATCTTGCCGTTCTGAACTGCGGCGGCGAAGGCGGCCTTGTTCGACACATCGCCCTTGGTCGCGGCCAGTCCCTTGGCCAGAATCTGCGCTGCGTCGTAGCCTTGCACGGCGTACACATCGGGCTGCAGCTTGTAAGCCTTGGCATAGGCCAGGCGGAAGGCGTTGTCGCGCGGGGTGTTGAGGCCGTCGGCATAGTGCATGGCGGTGATGATGCCGTCGGCGGCCGCGCCTTGTGCTTCCAGCGTGCCGTCGGTCAGGAAGCCGGCGCCATACAGCGGAATCGAC
>JBDSMV010000367.1:0-2700 GCA_039915715.1 Rubrivivax sp.
GAACGCTTCTTTGCGAAGGCGCAGGAACTGGATGTGGTGTTGTTCATGCACCCGATGGGCTTCACCCACGCCGACCGCATGACCGAACACTACTTCAACAACATCATCGGCAACCCGCTGGAGTCAACGCTGGCGGTCAGCCACCTGATCTTCGGCGGCGTGCTCGACCGCCACCCGAAATTGAAGTTCTGTGTGGCTCATGGGGGTGGCTATCTGGCGCATTACCACGCCCGCATGGACCACGGCTGGCAAGCGCGGCCCGACGCCCGCACGGTGTTGAAGAAGAAGCCGTCGACTTACCTGAAGAAGTTCTGGTTCGACACCATCACCTTCGACACCGGGCTGCTGCAGAACCTGGTCGAGCGGGTCGGCGCGAAACAGGTGTTGATGGGCAGCGACTACCCCTACGACATGGGCGACGACGACCCGGTGGGGTTGGTGTCGCAACTGCATTTGGACGAAGCCGACCGCGACCGCATCCTCGGCGGCAATGCCGCCCGACTGCTGGGCATCAAGGGCTCGCGCCGCACCGCTTCCAAGCGTTGAAACAAGCCGCAAACGGCTCAACCAGAGACAAGGGAGACCTTCATGGCCATTCGACAGAAGAACGTGATTCAGGGAAAGATGAAGGGCAGCGCCGTATCGCAGGAGCGCACCACGGTATCGGTCCGCGACCTCCAGGTCGATCTGGACGAACCGACCGAACGCGGTGGCACGAACACTGGCCTGACCCCGACCGAGACAGCGATCTCGGCGCTGATCGGATGCACCAACGTCGTCGGCCACCGCTGCGCCAAGCTGCATGGTGTGGAGGTGCAGGCGATGGAGATCGACGTGGTTTATGACCTGGACCGCACCGGCGTGATGCTGCAGTCAGAGGTGAAGGTGCCATTCAAGCGGATCGAGCTCAACGTCCGCCTGAAGACGACCGCGTCCGACGAAGCCGTGGACAAGATGCGAACCGACCTGGCCCGGTTCTGCGCCATATCGGTGCTGTTCCGTGCAGCAGGAACCGAGATCGTCGAGAAGTGGGATATCGATCGATCCTGACGGCAGGTCAGCCTTGCCGATGCACCCCGCAAAGCGGGGGTTGCATCCGGCGCAGCAGTTCCATTCCTCACGCACCCAACCGGAGTTGACCATGACCACTTTCTTTCCGAGTCAAATGTTCGAAGGACTGAAGACGCGACGGCTGCAGCCGCTGCTGGGTATCGCATTGCTCGCAGCTGCGACGGCCCAGGCGCAGCCCGCTGTCAGCTACCCGAAGCAGCCGATTCGAATGGTGGTGGGATTCCCGGCGGGTGGGATCTCCGACGTTCTTGCGAGGGCCATCGCTGCCAGGATGACGATCGACCTTGGGCAGACGGTCTTTGTCGAGAACAAGCCCGGCGCCGGCACCACCATCGCCAGCGATCTGGTCAGCAAAGCAGCGCCCGATGGCTACACGATCTTCCTGCAGGACATCACGACACATGCGATCAATGCGACGCTTTACACGAAGCTGTCCTACGACTCGCAAACCGACTTCACGCCGATCGGGCTGTTCGCTTCGACGCCCCTGATGCTCGTGGTCAACGCCGCTTCGCCGGCCAGGTCGGTGAAGGAACTGTCATCGATGCTGAAGGCTTCGCCTGGCAAGTATTCCTATGCTTCGTCGGGCAATGGCACCATCATTCATCTTGCGAGTGAACTGCTGAAGTCCACTCAGGGGCTGGACGTGGTGCACATTCCATACAAGGGCAGCCTGCCGGCCACACAATCCGTTCTGACAAACGACGTGGCTTTCCTTTTCTCGAGCATGCCGCCTGCGTTGGCCAACGTCAAAGCAGGCAAGCTGCGCGCCCTGGCGGTCACAACGCCGTCGCGGGTGGCTGCGGAACCCGAAGTGCCGACGATGAAAGAAGCTGGTCTTCCAAATTTCGAAGTCGTGCTGTACAGCGGATTGCTCGGACCGAAGGGCATGGACCCGGCCATCGTCAGCCGATTGAACGGCGAACTGGCCAAGGTCGTACAGAGTGACGAGATTCGCAAGGTGTTCGCCAACCTCGGCGCCGACCCCATCGTCGACACGCCCCAGGCGCTTGCGGACCGACTTGGCAAGGAGATCACCAAATACGCTCCGATCGTCAAAGCCTCTGGCGTGCGTATCGACTGACGGTTCACCGAAAGCGCCATGACCGCTGAGCCACTGCTGCTGCCGCAGCACGACCGCTACGACTACCTGCCACTTCCCGAGCGTGTGGACTACGACTGGCCGAACGGCAAGCGGCTGGCTTTCACGCTGACCACCAACATCGAGTGGTTCGCCTTTGGTGCGGGTCTAGGGCACGACCCAGCCAAGACCGGAGAACCACAGACCCATCGCAACTACGCGTGGCGGGACTACGGCAACCGCGTCGGCATCTGGCGCTTGTTCGATCTGCTGGACCAGTTACAGCTACCTGCCGGGCACAACACCAACAGCTTGATCTACGACCACGCGCCGCAGATCACCGATGCGATCAGACGGCGCGGCGACGAGGTGGTGGCACACGGCCGCAGCAACGCCGAAAACCTGCGCGGCCTGTGGCAGGCCGACGAGCTTCGCTTGCTCCGGGAAGTCACCGAAACGATCACTCGACACGAAGGCCGAGCGCCTCGGGGTTGGATGGGTGCCGGCGCCTATGAAACGAGCCACACACCGGATCTCTTGAAGGCGCT
>JBDSMV010000386.1:0-4201 GCA_039915715.1 Rubrivivax sp.
GACAACGTGATCGCGATCGCCGGCGCGGCCGAAACCGCCGCCCCCGGGCAGCAATTGGCGCTGGTGATCTTCGGCTTGGTGGTATCGATCCCGATCATCGTCTGGGGCAGCCAGCTCGTGATCAAGCTGATGGACCGCTTTCCCATCGTGATCACCGTGGGGGGCATGTTGCTGGGCTGGATTGCCGGCACCATGGCCATCACCGATCCGCTTCTGGCGCGCTTCATGTCCACGTCGACCGTGCCCGCCGTGACCGGCGCTCTGGTGCAGCCTCCGCCGATGCTGGTCTACGCGACGGGCGTGGCCGGTGCGCTGTTCGTGCTGGGCCTGGGGCTGCTGCTGCAGCGTCGCGCGGCCGCGCGACGCACGGCAGCGCGGGTCGACTGAGCCACTCGATCGGGTGCCCGGTGCCGGTTGCGCCGCGAGCGGGAGACACCGTCGGCGGCCACCGGTTGTTGCGGCCGATCGGGCGCGGCGCCGCCAGCGTGGTGTGGCTGGCGCAGGCAGCCGGCAGCGACGCAGCGGTGGCGCTCAAGCTGGTGCCGATGCACGGGCGCGACACCGAAGCCGATGCGGCCGATTTTTTGGCGGCCGCCCGGCGGGCCGCCTCGTTGGTGCACCCGGACATCCTGACCGTCCATGACGCCGGCCGCCATGGCCGCAGCGGTGAGTGGTGCTGGTTGTCGATGGAAGCGGTGCCCGGCAGCGATCTGTCGCGCTACACCACGCCCACCCGGTTGCTGCCCGAACGGTTGGTGCTGCGCCTGTTGCGGCGGCTGGCGCTGGCGCTGGCACACGCCCACGCGAGGGGCATCGTCCATCGCGACCTGAAGCCCGCCAATGTGCTGGTGCACTGGCCCGCATCGACCCTGAAATTGGCCGACTTCGGCCTTGCACGCAGCGCCGATGCCGAACCCACGCGCAGCGGACTGCTGCTGGGCTCGCCCGCCTACATGGCGCCCGAGCAGCTGGCCGGCGCACTGCCCACCCCGGCCACCGACTTCCATGCGCTGGGCGTGCTGGGCTTCGAGCTGCTGGCCGGGCGGCTGCCCTACCAGGGGGATTCGATGGGCCAATTGCTGCAGGCGGTGGCCACCCAGACGCCCCCGGAGCTGCACCGGCTGCGACCCGGGGTGCCGCAGACGCTGGCGGCGTGCGTGGCCGCGCTGCTGGCCAAGCAACCGGCAGCCCGACCCGTCGATGGCGATCAACTGGCAACCGATCTCGAGTGCATCGACCGCGCCTGGCCGGCGTCGCAGGACGCTTGACAGCCGTCGCCGCGTGGTGCGGGTTCGAATCGCCGGGTCTTCAAACCGGGTCGTTTGGCCGGGTCTTTAGCCCGGGTTGGGAGCAGGGTTCCGTTGCACAATCGCCCACCGAACTGACACCGGCATGCTGCTGGCAGACACTGTGCCGATGACGATCGAGATCCATGCAGCGGTGGACCCCGGCCGGGCCCGCAGCAACAACGAGGACTCGGTCGCCCACGACGAACCGGTGGCGCTGGCGGTGTTGGCCGACGGCATGGGCGGCTACAACGCCGGCGAGGTCGCCAGCACCATGGCCACCGAGTTCATCTGCGCCGAACTTGGCCGCTGGTTGCGTGAAGCCAGCGCGCAGGCGAGCGATGCCGAAGTGCGGCGGGCCATGGACATCTGCGTCGACAACGCCAATCGCGCCATCTTCGACGCCTCAAACGCCAACCCCGCCTATGCCGGCATGGGCACCACGCTGGTGGTGGCGGTATTTCGTGAAGACCGGCTGCTGCTGGGCCATGTGGGCGATTCGCGCGGCTATCGGCTGCGCAACGGTCGGCTCGTGCAACTGACCCGCGACCATTCGCTGCTGCAGGAGCAGATCGACGCCGGGATCATCACGGCCGAGCAGGCCGCGTTCTCGGCCAACAAGAACCTGGTGACGCGCGCGGTGGGGGTCGAAGACACCGTGCTGCTCGACACCCACCACCACGAACTGCAGTCGGGCGACACCGTGCTGCTGTGTTCCGATGGGCTGTCGGACATGCTCGACGATGCCGGCATTGCACGGGTGCTGATGGAACACAGCGCGCTGCCACAGGCCGCCCAGGCGTTGATTGCGGCCGCCAACGACGCGGGCGGGAAGGATAATATCTCGGTCGTTCTGGCGCGCGCCTCGGGTGGCGACTCGGTACCCAAACGGTCGTGGTGGCCATTCAGGCTGTAAGGTCGGCGCGGGCCAAGGCTGCCGCAACGACACGGACCCACGAACGACACGAAACAAAAATCGGCGCACTCGCGCGCCATCGCCGCTGCAACCTGCAGTGGTCTGAAGAGGGCAGGCATGGGCAAACTGGTGGTATCGCTCGACGGTGTGGTCATCAAGGAAGTCCAGATCACGAAGGACAAGACCACCCTGGGCCGCCGGCCCTACAACGACATCGTGATCGACAACCTGGCGGTCAGCGGTGAGCATGCGGTGCTGCAGATGGTGGGTGGCGATGTCTTCATCGAAGACCTCAACAGCACCAACGGCACCTACATCAATGGCAAGGCCGTCAAGAAGCAACTGCTGACGCACAACGACACGGTCGAGATCGGCAAGTACAAGATCAAGTACCTGGTCGACGAGTCGAGCGACTACGAGAAGACCCTGATCATGCGGCCGGGTGCGCAGGCCGCGTCACCGTCGATGGCCGGTGCCGGGCACCCGTCGCAATCGCTGCATCCGGCGCACAACTCGCAGGCGACGCCGCTCGGCAGCGGTTATGCCGCGCCGGCGGCGGTCCCGGTGCAGCCGGCCTGCATCAAGGTGCTGAACGGCGCCGCCGCGGGGCGCGAGGTGGTGCTCACCAAAGTCGTCACCACGGTGGGCAAGCCCGGGGTGCAGGTGGCGTCGATCACGCGGCGGCCCGGCGGATACGCTTTTGCCCATGTCGAAGGCGGCGCGCGGCCGAGCGTCAACGGCGTGCCGCTGGTGGGCGAATCGGTGCCGCTGCGCAACGGCGACGTGATCGAGCTGGCCGGCACGCAGATGCAGTTCATTCTTCGATAAGCCGGACCCGCCGTTGGCGGGCCGTCCTATCTGGGCGTGTTGGAACGGACGCTGCGCGCCGCTCAACTCGCCCTTTGCTAGGCGCTTTGCGCCTCGCTTGCGTGATGCCGGTCACGCAGCGGCCTGACTGCTGACATTGGCGCTCTCGGGCCGGCTTGCGCGGCGCGCTGCCGCAGTTCAGCATCAGGGCTTCGATCCTCTTGTCGCGGCCGCGCGCTGCTCTTTTTCATGCAGATCCGCGTTCTCGGTTGTTCGGGATCCATCGCTGCGGGCAGCCGCACCACCTCGTTTCTGCTCGACGAGAAGATCCTGGTCGACGCCGGCACCGGGGTCGGCGACCTGACGCTGGACGAGATGGTGCGCATCGAGCACATCCTCGTCACGCATTCGCACCTGGACCATGTGCTTTCGATCGGGCTGCTGGCCGACAGCGTCACCCGCCGCCGCTCGGCCGCTGGCGCACCGCCGGTGCAGGTGCATGCGCTGCCGGAAACGATCGCGGCACTGCGCGCGCACATCTTCAATGGCGTCATCTGGCCCGACTTCACGCGCCTGCCCGACGCGGCGCACCCGGTGCTGCAATTGCAGCCGATCGAAACCGGCCAGCAGCTGGATCTGGCCGGCCACCGCATCGAGGTCCTGCCGGCGCGCCACACCGTGCCGGCGGTGGGTTATGCCGCGCATGGCAGCCGTGGCAGCTGGGTCTACACCGGCGACACCGGGCCCAACCCCGAACTGTGGCAGCGCCTGCAGCACATCGACGTGGTGGCGCTGGTGATCGAAACCGCATTCCGCGACGACGAGCATGCGCTGGCGCACATCAGCCAGCACCTGTGCCCGGCGCAGCTGCAGCAGGAGCTGGCGCTGCTGACCACCCCGGCCGATGTCTACATCACCCACATCAAGCCCGGCGAGGTCGACGCGGTGATGTCGGAGATCGCTGCGCAGCGGTCGGTGCACCGCCTGCATGCGCTGGTGACCGGACAGGTCATCTCGATTCCGGACTGACGGATCGCGTCACACCCGGGTGACGTTTTGTGTCACCGGGGGCCGCCGGCGGTCCTGCCGGCTTGCCGAAAAGTGACCATCCGCGTCACTCGAAGCGACAAACAACCCGTTTCGAGCGCTTTTGAGGTTGGCACGACCCCTGCATTCAAGGGGGTGTCCCTCA
>JBDSMV010000427.1:0-11767 GCA_039915715.1 Rubrivivax sp.
GCACGCTCTTGAACGTGGCAGCGGGGTTGCTGCAACCGTCCACCGGCAGCGTGCGGGTGTTCGGCCAGCCGCTGGTGGGCATCAACACGCGGGCCGGCTACATGTTCCAGGCCGAAAGCCTGATGCCCTGGCGCACCGCACTCGGCAATGTGGTGGCGGGGCTGGAGTTTCGCGGCACGCTGAGCCCGGCCGACTGTCGCGCCGAGGGCGAGGCCTGGCTGCGCCGGGTCGGGTTGGGAGCCTTCGGCGACCGCTACCCGCATCAGTTGTCGGGCGGCATGCGAAAGCGCACCAGCCTGGCGCAAACCCTGGCGCTCGACCCCGACATCATCCTGATGGACGAGCCCTTTTCTGCGCTCGACATCCAGACCCGCCAGCTGATGGAAGACGAGGTGCTGGAGTTGTGGGCGGCCAAGAAGAAGGGCGTGCTGTTCATCACCCACGACCTGGACGAAGCGATCGCGATGAGCGACCGCGTGGTGGTGTTGTCCGCCGGACCCGCCAGCCACCCGATCGGTGAATTCATGATCGACCTCGAACGGCCCCGCAACGTGTCGGAAATCAAGACCAGCGCGCGCTTCGTCGAACTGCATGCCGCCATCTGGGCGGTGCTGCGCGACGAGGTGTTGAAAGGCTATGCGCAGCAGTTGCAGGTGGGTGCTGCATGAAGGCGGCGGCATGAGAATCTCGCGTTTTCAGTTGCACCTCTGGCAGGCCGCATTGCTGCTCGCGCTGCTGACCTTCTGGTGGGCCATGACCAAGCCCGGGCTGCTGCCGAACTTCATGTTCGACAACGACCGCCAGGCGGCGTTTTTCTTCGGCGAGCCGCTGGCGGTGTTCCAAAGGATCTGGCGCTGGTTCGCCATCGACGCCGACATCTACCGCCACCTGTGGGTAACGCTGGCCGAGACCCTGCTGGCGTTCGGCATCGGCTCGACAGCAGGCCTGGCAGCCGGGCTGTGGCTGGCGCTGAGCCCACTGGCGGCGGCTGTGCTGGAGCCCTACATCAAGGCCATGAACAGCATGCCGCGCATCATCCTGGCGCCGATCTTCGCCGTGTGGTTCGGCCTGGGCATCGCCAGCAAGGTGGCACTCGGCGTGACGCTGGTGTTCTTCATCGTCTTCTTCAACGTCTATCAGGGCGTCAAGGAAGTCAGCCCGGTGATCTTGGCCAACGCCCGCATGCTGGGCGCGGGGCCGAAGCAGCTGCTGCGCCATGTCTACCTGCCGAGCGCCACCAGCTGGGTCTTCAGCAGCCTGCACACCAGTGTCGGCCTGGCCTTCGTCGGTGCGGTGGTCGGCGAATATCTGGGATCGAGCCAGGGCGTGGGCTACCTGATCCTGCAGGCCGAAGGCAGCTTCGACATCAACACCGTGATGGCCGGCATTTTGGTGCTGACCGCGTTTGCGCTGTTGCTCGATGCCGCGGTGGGTCGGGTCGAAAAGCGGCTCATGAAGTGGCAGCCGCGCGCCGGCGAAACCGAGAAGCTGTAGTGGATTGTTGCGGGAACGGCTCCACATGAACGGGCAAGTTTCGCGCCCTGCGGCCGCCGCCGCTGTTGCAAACCACCCGCTGGATGACCTGATCGACAGTGCCGACGCCGCACGCGTGGCCGACGACGTGGCTGGCGGGCTGGCGGTTGCCGAAGTGGCCTGGGCGGCAGTGTCGCGGCACGACCCGAAGCGGCGCATGCGCATCGGCGTACTGCTGGCGCATTTCCTCTACCGCAGCGGTGCGCTCGGGCCGCTGGTGGACTGCGGCCTGCAGGTGGCGCCGCTGGTGCGCAGCCATGGCAGCCGGGCCGACCTGATCGATTTGCTGCGGATGGTGTCGATCGGGGCCTGCGAACGGCAGCGATTCGAAACCGCGTTGAACCTCGCCCAGGAAGCGCATGCGCTGGCGCTGGCAAGCCAGGACCGCGGCCGCATGTCGCTGACGTTGAACACCCTGGGTTGCCTGTTCGAACGCCTGGGCGACCCGTGGCAGGCCGAACGCTTGTTGATGGAGGCGCTGCAGCAGGCGCAGGACGAGCCCGAGGGGCACCCGATGTTCACCGCGCTGAACAACCTGAGCGCTTGCTTGATCGGCAAGCACTACCTGATGCGGGACGCGCTCGCGCCCGACGACGCCCAGGCCCCGTTGCGCACCGCACTGCCGTTCGCGGAGCGGGCCGTGGCGCATCGGCAGTCGATTTCGCAACCGTTCTACCGCGTCTTCTCGCTCGGCAATCTGGGCGAGATCCTGGTGCTGCTGGGCCAGGCCGATCGAGCCGAAGCCGCGCTCTGCGAAGCCCTGGAGATTGCGCAGGCGCGCGGCTTCGACGCGCAGGTGGAACGCATCCGTTGCTCGCTCGCGGAGCTGATGCTGCTGCGCGGGCAGGTGCAGCAGGCACAGGAGGAACTGCAGCAGGTGATGCAAGGTGGCGACGGGCTGCGCCAGCCGGTGGTGACGATGCGGCTGCACCACGCACGCTGGCGCAGCGCGCGCAGCCTGGGCCTGGCGCAAGAAGCGCTGGACCACCTGCAGTGCTATCTGAAGCTGGAGCGCCAGCGCTCGATCAACCAGCTCAGCGGCCAGTCGAAGCTGTTCGTGACGCGCATGGAAGCCGAGCACAGCCGGCACGAGGCCAGGTTGCACCACGCCCGCGCGCGCGAGCTGGAAGCCGACGCCCTGCGGGACCAGCTCACGGGGTTGTCGAACCGGAGGGAACTCGACCGGCGCTGGCCCGACCTGGTGGCAAAGGCCGATGCCGGTGGCTCGCCGTTTTCGGTGGCGATGCTCGACCTGGACCACTTCAAGCAGGTCAACGACCGCTTCGGCCATGCCGCGGGCGACCGTGTGCTGGTGGCGCTGGCGGACTTGCTGCGAACCCACACCCGCGGCTCCGACCTCGTGGCCCGCGTGGGCGGCGAAGAGTTCCTGCTGGTGCTGCCCGACACCACCGAGCAAACGGCTGCCGAGGTCTGCGAGCGGCTGCGCCACCATGTGCAGATCCACCCCTGGAGCCAGATCGACGAGGCCCTTCGGGTGACGATCAGCTGCGGCCTGTGCAGCGCGCCCGCCGTGGCCTTCGACTCACTGCGCGACAGCGCCGACCAAGCCCTCTACCGCGCCAAGCGCGAAGGCCGAAACCGGCTCGTGCTGTACCCCTGAACGCACCGCGGACGCGCACAACCGCCGAGCGCAAAAGCGGGCTGAAGTGCCGAGCGTCAGAGGGCGCACGACAGGGTGGGCGCAAGCACGGACCTTCTCGCCATCTCGCCATCTCGCCCGATCAGCTACTTTCTGAAGGCCTTCGCGCTGCGCCACCGCCCGACCGCGCGCCGGTGCACGCGGCCGGCAGACCTCAGAACTTGATGTCGACCGTCATCACACAACCCCGCGCGGTGCCGCCGGCAGGATCGCGGTAGCCCGACAGGTGCTGCCGGGCGGCGGCGTCATAGAGCCCTTCGGGGCTGCTGCGCACCACGTCGACATTTTTCGGTACACCGCCGATCACGTCGTAGCTCAGCGCCACCAGGCCGCTCTGGGCCTTGGCCAGCAGGGCCGGTGGGATCGCACTGGCGGGAAACGGGTCGACCGGCTTGATCTTGCTGGTCAGGCATTCGGGCGAACTGGGCGGCACGTTGGCGCGGGCCTGATCGATGGACATGCCCGGCCGGCCGTCGGGTTGAGTGGCGCAGGACGCAAGCACCAGGCAGGCCGCCGCGCCCAGCGCGTGCAGCGGCAATGATCGAAGCGAGGAGCGAAATGGCAAGCGAGATGGGGAGGTCGGCAAGAACCGAGCGGTGCACGTCATGGCGAACTTTCTGAGGTTATGGGAACGGGAACAAGGACGGGAACAATGGCAAAAACAAGAACGGAATCAACCCCGAAGCGGGAACAAGCGAACGCGCCGGGCGCAGCTATCGGCTGTCAACGCCCGCCGACCCACCGCGCCAGCCGCGGGCATGCGGATCGATCAACAGCTGTGCGCCTTCGCGCACCAGGCGCTGCACCATTGCCGTCGCGTTGTGGGCGCCATGGGCGGCAGTGAGAGCCTGAACGATGTCGTCGCCATTGTCGGCAACCCCCGCGCCATCCAGCAGCCGCACCTGCAGGCCCGAGTCGTGGACGGCGGTGCCGGCCAGCGCGTCGAGCTCCCAGCGGGCCTGCCACAGACGGTGTCGGGTGGTCATCGCCCGGAGTCTGCCAGCCGGCGAGCCGACGGGTCCGGCCGGCCCCCCAACAGCGGCGGCACCGAAGGCCATCGCCACCACGCGGCCACCACCAGCAGGCCGAAGGCCGAGTAGGCCAGCGTGAATACCCATGGCGAAGCGCTGAAGTACATCAGACTGTGAACCCAATGCTCGATGAACCCGCCGCTGTAGGCGCTGCCACCCGATCCGCCATCGGCCTGCATGCGCAGCCACGATTCGAGCGTCGTCAACGGGCAGGTGACACCGGCCCAGGCCTGCCCCACCACCACCGCGATCGCCGCCAGGTGCAGGAGCCTGAACCAGCGCCGATTGACCCAGATCCAGCCAATGCGGTTGCCCAGCGCCACCAGCAACAGGCCTCCGACCACGAACAGCACCACCGCGGCATGCAGCAACAGGACGCCGTCGGCGAGCAGGCGGGCGACCACCGGATCCAGCTCGCTCGGACCGCTCAATTCACGGACTCCGCTTCACCGCGCTTCATTCCGCCACCACCAGCTGCACCGCATCCGAGACCCGGATGGTGCCGCCGACCCGCACCCGAGCCGTCATCCCGCCATGCCCGCGCAGGGCGTTGTAGCCCGCCGGGCCCAGTTCGGCTTCCATGCGCGAGCAGGGGTCGCAGGGACCGGTGACTTCCAGCACCACCTGGTCTCCAAAGCGCCACCGCAGCGGTGCGTCGGCGAACAGCGACCGCATCGCGACCAGGTTGATGCCGGAGACCACCAGATTGCGCCGCAGCCGTGCCGGGTCCAGCTGCGCGATGCCGCACCAAGCCGCGATGGCGGGCAAGTGTTCGGCCTGCATCAACGTCACTTCGCGCTTTTGCTCCCGGTCGCCGGTGCGCAGCGCGGCCGAGCGGCGGTCGCCGATCAGACCCCGGCCGGGTTCGAGCTGCACCTCGGTCACTGCCACCACCGGCGCGAGCCGCGCGGTTCGCAGGAAGATCGCATCGACCCGCCCGGCTAGGCGAAATCGCTGGGTGAGCTCGCGCGTGGTCAACACCGACGGGCTGCCGTCGACCAGTCGACCCCTTGAACAGCCAAGCGATCAATCACCGGTGGGCGCGATCCGAAAGGCGCGGATGCTGTCGACCGCACGCAGCGCCGACGACAACTCGTTCATCGCCCGGTGCGCCTTGGTTCGGACGACCATGCGGTACTCGAAGATGGGCTGGTCTTCCAGAAGCCGGTAGCTGAATTTGGCGACCGAGAAATGGTGGCGCTTCAGGAACGCCACCACCTCTTCCTCCTGCATCACCTGCGTGCGATCGAAGCGCAACTGCAGATGAGCGTATTCATGCGAAGGCAGCTTCGATTCAATCCAGCGGAACAGCGACAGCGTGATCAACGTCAGCACCGTGGCGGCGATGCCCGGCATGTAGAAGCCGATGCCCATCATGATGCCGATGGCGGCGGTGATCCAGATCGACGCGGCGGTGGTCAAGCCGCGCACCGACAGGCCTTCCTTGAAGATCACCCCGGCGCCGAGAAAACCGATGCCGGTCATGATGCCCTGCGCCATGCGCGTGGGGTCGGTGCGGATCGACTCGGCCGGCATGCCGGGCAGCCAGGTGCTCTGGTACAGCGTCACCGTCATCAGCAGGCTGGACGCCAGGCTCACCAGCGCGTGGGTGCGAAAGCCGGCCGGGCGGCCGTGGATGGTGCGCTCGAGCCCGATGGCGCCACCGGCGGCCAGGCCGGCGAGCAGGTGGATGAGGATGGTCTGGTAGGTCGGGTCGAAGTTCAGATCGGTGCTCCAGGGACAACGTGAATCAGGACCGGGTGGCCCCGAACAACGCCACCCCGTCAGGCCACCGGTTCGGGCCCGGCACCATAGCGGTTGGGGCCCGGCGTGCCCGGCTTTGCAGCAAACACGACCAGAACGATCCAGCCGAGCACCGGCACCAAAGAGATCAAGAGCCACCACCCGGTGCGGTCGATGTCGTGCAGGCGCCGCGCGCCCACCGCGAAAGACGGCAGCAGCAGCGCAAGCCCGAAGACGGTGCCGAACAGGCCCGCTCCCGACCGTTGGTGAACGGTACCCGCGATCGCGTCCAGTACCGACAAGCCGAAGGAACAGACCAGGTACAGCAGCACGAAATACCAGTATTCCGGCCGGCCCGCTCGACCACGAAAGACTGCATAACGCTTCAGCGCGGTGAAGAACCAGTCCATGGGGGCTTCCAGGTAAGAGGGTGCGCAGCGGGGCGGCGGGGAGGGGCGGGCACAGCGGAAGGATCAGGTCGACAACCGCCACGGTGGGTGCTTGCGATTGTCTCCACTCGAGAACAGGCACAGCGCATTCCCGGACGGGTCGTCCAGTCGCGCCTCGCGCCACAGCCAGGGTTGGACGGTGGGCATCTGGGTGAATGTGAAGCCTGCTGCCAGCAGCGTCTGCACCCGGGCGTCGAGGTCGGCTCATTCGAAATAAAATAGACCACCACGCCGGTGCGGCTTCGGCACGCGTCGGATGCATGCAACGAGAAGGTCGAATTGCCGATCGGGCATTCGAAGCGCGCATAGCGCGGCGGTGCATGAACGATCAGCGTGAAGCCCATATCGCGATAGAAGGTGACCGAGCGGTCAAAGTCGTCGACCGGGAGCGTGATTTGGTTCAGATCCACGGCGCGGAACTCCGGCGATGCGTTTCGGAGAAGGCCTCATTGACCGGGCGGCGGTTGCCACAACTCGACCTTGTTTCCGTCGGGATCGATGACCCAGCCGAATTTTCCATATTCGGAATCGTCCGTTGCGTCGAGTACGTCGCAGCCTTCGTCGCGAAGTGCCTGCAGCAAGGCGCCCAGATCTTCGACGCGGTAGTTGATCATGAAACTTGCCCGGCTTGGCGCGAAGTGGTCACCGCCTGCAGCTTCGATCGACCAGAGGGTCGACCCCGTTGCCGAACGTCCAGAACCATCGGTCCAGGCGAATGCCGTACCGCCCCATGCCTGCACATCGACGCCCAGATGCTGCTGGTACCAGGACCTGAGCGCGACTGGATCCCTCGCTTGAAAGCATATTCCTCCGATACCGCTGACCCGTTTCATGGGTGTCTCCGGAAAACCGCGCGCGCCGAGGAACGGAATGTCATCTCAGAACACCCGACCGATGCGATGAGACCACCACCACTTCTGCGGTCACTTGCGAAATAGCAGTGGATACTTGATTCGCATGGCAATCAGGAGCCCGGCAAAGGCTGGCCGAATACTGGCTTGCCCACCATGCCCCGCCTTTCGCTGGTGGCACGATGCGGAAGCCATCACCGCGCCACCGGCATCACAAACTCCGCCCCCTTGCCGATGGTCCCCGGCCAGCGCTGCATCACACTCTTTTGCCGGGTGTAGAACCGAACGCCCTCTTCCCCATACGCGTGGGTATCGCCGAAAAGGCTGCCTTTCCAGCCGCCGAAACCGTGCCAAGCCATCGGCACCGGAATCGGCACGTTGATGCCCACCATTCCCACCTGCACCCGCCTCGCAAACTCGCGGGCGATGCCACCGTCGCTGGTGAAGCACGCCACGCCGTTGCCGTACGCATGGCTGTTGACCAACTCCAGCGCGGCCGCAAAGTCGGGCACGCGCACACACGCCAGCACGGGGCCGAAGATCTCCTCGGACCACAGCTTCATTTGCGGCGTGACATGGTCGAACAAGGTGCCGCCGGTCCAGAAGCCCTGCTCGTGGTCCTTGACGCGGTGGCCGCGGCCGTCGACGACCAGGGCCGCGCCTTCGTCAGCGCCGGCCCCGATCGCGGCTTCGATGCGGTCACGTGCTTCCTTCGTGACGATCGGGCCCATCTCGCTCCTGGCGTCCATGCCGTTGCCGATCTGGAGTTCGCGCACACGCTGGGCCAGTTTCGGCATCAGCCGATCGGCAGCATTGCCGACCAGCACCGCCACGCTGATCGCCATGCAGCGCTCGCCGGCGCTGCCATAGGCGCTGCCGATCAGCGCGTCCACAGCCTGGTCGATGTCGGCGTCGGGCATCACCACCATGTGGTTCTTGGCACCACCGAGTGCCTGGACCCGCTTGCCGTGGCGGGCACCGGTTTCGTAAATGTGGCGCGCGATCGGGGTCGAGCCGACGAAACTCAGGGCCGCCACGTCGGGGTGCGCCAGCAGCGCGTCGACCGCGACCTTGTCGCCCTGCACCACGTTGAAGACGCCGTTCGGAAGACCGGCGCGCTGCAGCAGCTCGGCCATCAGCAGGCTGGCGCCGGGGTCGCGTTCGCTGGGTTTGAGAATGAACGCATTGCCGCAGGCCAGCGCCAGCGGAAACATCCAGCACGGCACCATGCACGGAAAGTTGAAGGGCGTGATGCCGGCCACCACGCCCAGCGGCTGGCGCAGGGTCCAGTTGTCGATGCCGGTGGAGACCTGGTCGGTGTAGTCGCCTTTCAACAGCTGCGGCACGCCGCAAGCGAATTCGACGATGTCGATGCCGCGGCTGACCTCGCCCTGCGCATCGTTGAAGACCTTGCCGTGCTCGGCCGTGATGCAGGCGGCCAGGTCGTCCTTGTGCCGGTTCATCAGCGCCAGAAAAGCATTCAGCACTCGGGCACGGCGGATCGGCGGCATCTCGGCCCAGGCCGGCTGCGCGGCCTTCGCCGACGCCACGGCAGCGTCCACGTCGGCGGGCTCGGCCAGCTGCACCTGGCGCGCGGCCTCGCCGGTGGCCGGGTTCCACACCGTCTGAGCTCGCTTGCCGCTGGCCGCGTGCGGCTTGCCGCCGATCCAGTGGCCGAGGGTCGCACCGGGCTCGTTGGTCAGCGGTTGGTTGAAGGGGTCGTCTGCGCCCATGGCGGCGGTCTCCTGTTGGTCGTCGAAGGTGACGAGCACCGCGACCGGATGCGGGTCAAGGTGCTCAATCGGGCGCTGTCCGCGGCAGTCTAGTTTCGATCGCCCGTGGTCGAGAATCGCTGAATGCCCGCGACCCGCCCTCCACGCCTTCCGCGCCCTGCTGCAAAACCGGCAGCGGCCTCTACGACAGAGCGGCCCGTGCCGCCGTCAGCGCCCCTGACCGACGTCGACCTGCAGCAGTTGCAGATGCTGCTGGACGCGCTGCCGCAACCGCCGCTGCAACCGCTGGATGTGTCGGCGCTGGACGGCTACCTGTGCGGCGTGCTGCTGCAGCCGCAGCGCCCGCCGCCGGCCCGCTGGCTGGCCCATGTGGCTGACGTGGACGGGCAGCCCGCGCCGGCCGGCACCGACCTGCAACCGCTGCACGCGCTGGTGCTGCGCCGCTACGCCGAACTGGATCGCGCCATCAGCGAGCGCCAGTGGTTCGACCCCTGGATCTATGCGCTCGATGGCGACGATGACGATACCGATGCCGATGCCGATACCGATACCGAACGCGGCAGCCCTCCCGGCCCGCAAGGCAACGACGACGGAGGCAGCGGGGGCGTTAACGAAGGTGCCAGCGACGACCAAGACACCGCATCGCCATCCGACAGCCTGCTGCCGTGGGTGGCCGGCTTCGCTGCCGCCATGGAGCACTTTCCGGCGCTGATGGACTCGCCCAACCCCGACCTGGTCGAGCCGCTGGCGCTGCTGTTCATGCACTTCGACCCCGCCGACCTGGAAGACGCCGATGCGCTGCTGGCGGTGATCGACACACTGGAGCCGCCCGCCGATCTGGCCGAAGCGGTGCAGGACACCGTGCGGGCATTGATGCTGATGGCCGACGTGACACGCCCGCAGCGTGTGGCCGGGCCTTCCAAGCCGGCGCCAGCCGGAACCCGCAGCCGTCGGCCGCGCGCGCCGCCGCGCGGCTTTGCGCGTTGACGGCTGGAGCATGACAGCCGCACCCGCGGCGGCGGCCGCCGGGCAACCCAGGCGCCCGGCCGCTGCGGTTCAGCTGCTGCCCGTCAGGCCATAGACCGCTGCTGCGTGCAGGCCCAGCCCCTGCGCCACGCTTGCATAGCGGTCGCCGCGCACCACTTCGGCCTGCGGGAAGCGGGCGGCGATGCGCTGCACCAGCGGGGTCAGCCCGGTCGAGCCGCCGGTGAAATAAAGCGCGTCGATCGCATCGGTGCCCAGGCCGGCCATGCGCACCGCTTCGCTGGACGCTTCGACGATGCGGTGCAGGTCGGCTTCGATCGCGGCGGCGGCTTCGGCCTCGTCGACGCAGATCGCCAAGCCGCTTTCCAGCAGGTCCAGGTCGACCGCAGCGTGGCCGCGGGTGGCGACATCGATCTTGGCGCGTTCGGCTGCGCCGGCAAGGGTGTGTCCCAAGTGCTGCTCCAGCGTGGCGACCAGGCGCGTGTGGTGCCGCAGATCGGCGAACCAGCTCTTGATCGCCCGCACCTCGGTCAGCCGCGCCGGGGCATAGACGGTGTTGATGAGATGCCAGCTCGCCAGGTCGAAGTAGATGCCACTGGGCAGCTCGGGCGCATCGGCGGCCGCAGGCACACCGGCGCGGGTGGTGCGGCGTGCGCGGTGGCCCAGCAACGGCAGGATCGTCGCCAGCGACAGCTGGCGGTCGAAGTCGGTGCCGGCCACGTGCACGCCGTGGTTGGCCAGGATGTCGTCGCGACGGTCGAGCCGGCCGCGCCGGGCGGGGCCGATGCGCACCACCGAAAAGTCCGACGTGCCACCGCCGATGTCGGCCACCAGCACCCGCTGTTCAAGGTCGATGCGGCTTTCATGGTCCAGCGCGGCAGCAATCGGCTCGAACTGGAACTGCACTTGCTCGAAGCCAATCTGGTGCGCCGCCGCTTGCAGCGCGGCTTGCGCCTGAGCGTCGCGCGCGGGGTCGTCGTCGACGAAATGCACCGGGCGACCCAGCACCGCGCGCGTCACCGGCTGGCCTGCTTCGGCTTCGGCCACCGTCTTCAGCTGCTTCAGAAATCCGGTGACGACATCGCGGTAGCGCACCGCGCGGCCGGCGCCGATGTCGGTGCGCTGATCCAGCAGTGACGATCCCAGGATGCTCTTCATCGACCGCATCAACCGCCCGTCGGCACCGGCCACATAGGCCGCCACCGCCGCGCGGCCGTAGAGGCGGTCGGCTTCCAGCTGGCGGGTGGGGGTGTCGGCGCGGTAGAAGACCGCCGTCGGCATCGTCGGGTGGCCGTCTTCCAGCGCCACCAGACGAACGCCGGAGCCGGGCCGCATGCCTGGCGGCGCGCCCGGAGTCGCATTTGGCATCACACCCTGGGTCACGAGCGCCACGGCCGAATTGCTGGTGCCGAAGTCGATGGCGAGGACGGGGGTAGGCGGTCGGGATGACATTCGAACTCGGCGCGCGGCGTGGCTGGGGTCGGTCCGACTCAACTGCCTTGAAAAAGCGGCGCGATTCTAGCGATGCAGCCTGGCTGCTGTCGCAAATGCACCACCCACATCGGGGTCCGGCAATCGTTGGCAACAGCGCTGTGACTTGCAGCACAGCGCAGCCGAGCCCGCCCCGTCACACTGCGTGACCGCCGGTAACCACTTGCGTCCGTCACCGCACACTCCACCCGCTTCGCCGAGCCTCCCGCCATGGTCCATCCCGCACCCTGTTCCTGGTTGGTCCGTTGGCGCCAATGCCACCGCCACGCTGCGCGGGACGATTTCGGTGACC
>JBDSMV010000244.1:0-37432 GCA_039915715.1 Rubrivivax sp.
GGTGCAGATGCGAATGCGAATTCGAATTCGGATGTAACAGGTCGCGCAGGATTCACGGGAAATCCGGGGCCGGTCAATGCGGAATTGCAGAAGTGTCCCACGCGTGCGACAGCCCCCCTGCGGCGTCGCGGCGCGCGGCATCATTCGCAGCGCACATCTTGCGCCCGCACCTGCCTGCGCACCGACCGACGCCGAGCCCCCGCCCGCCAGCTCCCCGCCAGCTCCCCGCCAGTTCCCATCACCCAGGAAGACCGACCCATGAACGACTGGACCACTTTCACCCGCACCGCCATGGCCCTTGCTGTGGCGGTGGTGGTCAGCGCCCCGGCGCTGGCACAGAACACCACGGCCGGCATCAATGGCCGCGTGCTCGGTCCGAACGGCCAACCGGTGGGAGGCGCCAGCGTCACCGTGGTGCACGTCGACTCCGGCTCCACCAGCAATGTCACCACCGACAGCGAAGGCCGCTGGAGCGCGCGCGGTCTGCGTCCCGGCGGGCCGTTCACCGTCACGGTCAGCCGCGGCGGCGTGGTCGACAAGCGCGACAATGTGTTCCTGTCGCTGGCCGAGAACCTGGCGCTGGACACCACGCTCGGCGCGCAGACCATCACCATCACCGGGCGCGGTGTCGAGCAGGCCTTCGACAGCAACGCGATGGGCGCCACCACCAACCTCGGCAGCCGCGAACTGAATGCGTATGCGTCGGTGCAACGCAACCTGCAGGACTACGCGCGCATCGACCCGCGCCTGTCGCAAACCGACAAGGAACGCGGCGAAATCTCCGCCGGTGGGCAGAACAGCCGCTTCAACTCGATCACCATCGACGGCGTCACCATCAACGACACCTTTGGTCTGGAGTCCAACAACCTGCCGACCGCCAAGCAGCCGATCTCGATCGAGGCGATCCAGTCGGTGCAGATCAACATCAGCAACTACGACACCACGCTGAAGGGCTACACCGGCGCCAACATCAACGCTGTCACCAAATCGGGCACCAACGACTTTCACGGCAGCCTGTACTACGTGTTCCGCAACGACCGGCTGGCGGGCGACCGCTACGACCGCAGCACCGGCGAGTACTCGGCACCGCCGTCGTTCAAGGAAACCACCAAGGGCTTCACGCTCGGCGGGCCGATCATCCCCGATCGGTTGTTCTTCTTCGCGAGTTACGAAGAACTGCACAGCACCCGCGGGTCGCCCGAGTTCGGCCCGCTGGGCAGCAGCCTGGTGATCGTGCCGATCTCGCAGTCGTCGATCACCGGCGCACAGGCCATCGCTGCCGGCACCTACGGCAATGCGCCGATCGGCAGCTTCGACATCCCGACCGGGTCCGAGCTGGTGGTCAAGGACACCCTGCTGAAGCTGGACTGGAACATCACCGACAGCCAGCGCATCAGCGTGCGCTACACCAAGACCGACCAGACCGAGCCGATCTTCCCGAACTTCACCGTGCGCAACCTGGCGCTCGGCTCGCAGTACTACGACCAGGCCAAGACGATCGAAACCGTGGTCGGTCAGTGGTTCGCCGATTGGACACCGACCTTCTCGACCGAGTTGAAGGTTTCGCGCCGCGACTACGACAGCCAGCCGAACAACCGCGCCGACCTGCCGCAGGTGGTGCTGAGCTTTACCGGCGCGCTGCCTGCAGGGTCGCCGGCCGGCGCATCGACGCTCAGCCGAAGCCTTTTCTTCGGAACCGAGCGCAGCCGCCACTTCAACGTGCTGAGGACCAGCACCGACGACGTCTACCTCGGCGGCAATCTGACGCTCGGCGACCACGACCTGAAATTCGGCGCCGACTACAGCAGCAACGAGGTCTACAACGCTTTCCTGCAGGACACCAAAGGCAACTACACCTTCAGCTGCGTCAACAGCAGCAGCACCTACACCTACAGCTTCGGCGCCATCAACTGCGGCACGGCCACCGGCGCTCAGGTCGAAACGGCGGTGCTGGAGAACTTCCGGATCGGCCGGCCATCGTCGTATCAAGTGCAAACCGGCCAGCCCGGCTTCACGCTCGACGACGGTGTGGCACGCTGGACGCTCTCCAGCAAGGGGCTGTTTCTGCAGGACACCTGGCGCATCTCGAAAAACCTATCGGTGATGGCCGGTGCCCGCATCGACCAGCAGAGCACGTCCGACAAGCCGCTGTTCAATGCGGCGGCTGCTGCCGCCCCGACCGTCAACGCAACCACGGGCCGCGCTGCCGGCGGCTTCGGTCTGGACAACAGCCGCACGCTCGACGGCGACAACCTGTTCCAACCGCGTCTCGGCTTCAACTGGAACCTCGGCACCGACACCCAGCGCATGCAGCTGCGCGGTGGTCTGGGCCTGTTCCAGGGCGCGGCTGCCAGCGTGTGGTTGTCGAACCCCTACAGCAACACCGGCATCGCGACCCGGATCGTCGGTTGCGGCATTTCCGGCTACGCGGCCTGCAGCAGTGCGGGCGGCATCTTCAACCCCGACCCGAGCCAGCAGCGCACCAGCTTCACCGGTTCGGCATCGGCCGCCAACGTCGACTTCATCTCGCCGAGCCTGAGCCAGCCGTCGGTCTGGAAGGCCAACCTGGCGTTCGAGTCGCAGCTGCCGGCCATCGCCGGGCCACTCGCGGGTCTGGTGGGCAGCGCCGAGTGGATCCACACCCGCACCAAGAGCAGCATCTACTACCAGCAGCTGAACCTGGGTGCGCCGACCAGGCGGGGCACCGACGGGCGTGATCTGTTCTACACCCCGCAGGGTTACGACCCGGCCTGCTGGACCGCGGTGGGCGGCAGCATCACCACCGGCACGGCCTGCACCGGCTTGCGCACCCGGGCATTGAACAACCCGGCCTTCAACAACGTGCTGGTGGCCACCGAAAGCGACAAGGGCGGCGGCAACGCCATCACGCTGGCCTTGAGTCAGCCACTGGACAAGGGCCTGTCCTGGCAGGTCGCGTACACGCGCACCTCGGCCACCGAGGTCAGCCCGTTGACTTCGTCGACTTCGAACTCGAACTGGTCGGGGCGCTCGGTCTTCAACCCCAACGAAGAGGTGTCCGCCAATTCGACCTACCTGGTGCGCGACCGCTTCAACACCAACCTGGCGTGGTCCAAAGCCTTCGTCGGCAACTACAACACCACCTTCGGTGTGTTCTACGAAGGCCGCCGCGGCAAGCCCTACAGCTGGACCTACATCAACGACCTGAACGCCGATGGCCTGGGCGGCAACGACCTGATGTACATCCCGAGCGCACCGGGCTCCGGTGAGGTCGCATTCCGCAGCGCCACGGGCGGGATCGAAGCCCCGAACGGCCCCAACGAGCAGGCGTTCTGGGCGGTGGTCAACAACTACTCGGAGCTGCGCGACGCCAAGGGCAGCGTGGTCAAGCGCAACGCCAGCTTCGCGCCGTTCACGAACCAGTTCGACATGCGCATCAGCCAGGAACTGCCGGGCTTCATCTCGAGCCACAAGGCCGTGGTGTCGTTCGACATCCTGAACGTCGGCAACCTGCTGAACAAGAAATGGGGCCGCATCGAGGAAGTCGCGTTCCAGTCGGCGGGCGGCCCGGCACGCAGCTTCGTCTACTACGGCGGCCTCGACGCGCAGGGCCGCTACATCTACAACGTCGGTCCGACCGAGGACTATGTGACGCGCCAGCAGAAGGGCGAGTCGCAGTGGGCGGTGCAGATGACCGTCAAGTACCAGTTCTGATCGGAGTCAGCGCACCGGGGCCGGGAGTTCGATGCCGTCGGCCGGTGCCGCTCGCTGCGGCGGGTGCGGATGCCAGCGCGCCATCGCCAACACGTCCTGGTAGGCACCGGCCCGCAGCGCAAAACCGCGCATCAGGCCTTCGTGCTCGAAACCGAAGCGACGGTACAGGGCGATGGCGCGGGTGTTGCTGGCAAAAACAGTCAATTCGATGCGCAGCACCTGGGCCCAGTCGTCGGCGTAGTCGCACAGCGCCTGCATCAGCGCGGTGCCGACGCCCCGCCCCTGTGACTCACGCCCGACGCTGATGCCCAGCGTCGCCGCGTGGCGGCGGCGCAGCCGGGGCTGTGGGTGCAAGCCCGCGCTGCCGACGATGGTGCTGTCGTGCTCCGCCACCAACAACAGGTGGTCGGCACGGGCCCGCGACAGGTTCTCGGTCAGGCGCGCTTTCCAAAGCTCTTCACTCGGGTAAGGCAACTGCATCAAGCCCGGATAGACCGCGTCGTCGCCCATCTGACCGGCAAAGGCCGCCGCGTCCTGCGTGGTGGCACGGCGCAGCGTCACGGGCAGGGCCGCTGCCCTGCCCCGCCCCGCAGCAACGGTGGCCGCAGCAGCTTTATCGGGGGCCGGATCCGCGTCCACGCTCAGGCGCGTTCCGCGACCCAGGCCGCGACCGACGCCAGCGCCGCCGGCAAGGCGGCCGCATCGCTGCCACCGGCCATTGCCAGGTCGGGCTTGCCGCCGCCCTTGCCGCCCACCTGCTGGGCGACGAAGCTCACCAGATCGCCGGCCTTGACACCGCGGCCGACCGCATCGGCGGTGACACCCGCGGCCAGTTGCACGCGGCCGCCTTCGACACTCGCCAGCACGATCGCTGCGGTCTTCAGCTTGTTCTTCAATTGGTCCAGGGTCTCGCGCAAGGCCTTGGCGTCGGCACCCTTCAAGGTCGCCACCAGCACCTTCAGGCCCTTGACATCGACCGCCTGCTCCACCAGGTCGTCGCCTTGCGATGAGGCCAGGCGGCTCTTCAGCGCCACCATCTCTTTTTCGAGCCCCCGCAGCTGATCCTGCAGCGCCGCCACGCGCTGCGGCACCTCCGCCGGGGTCGCCCTGACCGCTGCCGAGACCTGCGCCAGCGTCGCTTCCAGCTGCTGCAGGTAGGCCAGCGCATTGGCGCCGGTGACCGCTTCGACTCGACGAATGCCGGCGGCCACACCACTCTCGGCGACGATCTTGAAAAGCCCGATGTCGCCGGTGCGCTGCACATGGGTGCCACCGCACAATTCGCGGCTGCTGCCGATGTCCAGCACCCGAACCTCGTCGCCATACTTCTCGCCGAACAACATCGTCGCGCCGGTCTTCTGCGCTTCCTCGATCGGCAGCACACGGGCCTGGGTGGCGTGGTTCTGCAGGATTTCGGCGTTGACCATCGCCTCGATCTGCGTGATCTGCGCGTCGGTAACCGGCGCGTTGTGCGTGAAGTCGAAGCGCGTGCGCTCCGGCGTCACCAGCGACCCCTTCTGCTGCACATGCCCGCCCAGCACCTCGCGCAGTGCCTTGTGCATCAGGTGGGTAACGCTGTGGTTGCGCACCGTGGCCGCGCGGCGTGCGGCGTCGACTTTGGCGTCCACGCGGTCGCCGACCCTCAACGTGCCTTCGACCAGGCGGCCCTGGTGACCATGCACCGCTGCCGTGACTTTGACGGTGTCCTCGACCAGCATGCGCGCCACGCCATTGCGCAGCTCGCCGGTGTCACCGACCTGGCCACCGCTCTCGGCATAGAACGGGGTGTGGTCCAGCACCACCAGCACATCGTCGCCAGCACCGGCCTGCTCGACCGCGGTGCCATCGAGATAGATCGCGCTGACCGTGCTGCTCTCGCGCACCAGATGCTCGTAGCCGTGAAAGGTGGATGGCGCGCCGCCATAGGTCAGACCTGCCGCGACCTTGAACTTCGCTGCCGAGCGGGCCTGCTCGCGCTGGCGGCCCATCGCCGCATCGAAGCCTGCGGCGTCGACCGTGATTCCGCGTTCGCGGCACACATCGGCCGTCAGGTCGAGCGGGAAGCCGAAGGTGTCATGGAGCTTGAACGCCGTGTCGCCGTCGAGCGAGGTGGCTCCATTCCGGTGCGTGGCGGCCAGCGCCGCTTCCAGCATCTCCATGCCGTTGGCGATCGTCTGAAAGAAGCGTTCTTCTTCGGCCTTCAGCACCGCGGTGACGCGGGCGGCGTCGCGCCGCAACTCCGGGTAGGCGTCGCCCATTTCGGCCGCCAGCGGCTCGACCAGGGTATGGAAGAAAGGCTTGCGCGCGCCGAGCTTGTAGCCGTGGCGGATGGCGCGGCGCGCGATGCGCCGCAGCACGTAACCGCGGCCTTCGTTGCCGGGGATCACGCCATCGACGATCGTGAATGTGCAGGCGCGGATGTGGTCGGCGATCACCTTCAGCGACGGGGAGTCGGCGTCGACCTCGCTTTCGACATCCGCCCCAATGGCAGCCTTCGACACCGCTGCGCGCGCTGAGGCCAAGAGGTTCACGAACAGGTCGATCTCGTAATTGCTGTGCACATGCTGCAGCACCGCGGTCAGCCGCTCGAGCCCCATGCCGGTGTCGACGCTGGGCTTGGGCAACGGGTGCAGCACACCGTCTTCGGTGCGGTTGAACTGCATGAAGACGTTGTTCCAGATCTCGATGTAGCGGTCGCCGTCTTCGTCGGGCGAACCCGGCGGGCCACCGGCCACATCGGGGCCATGGTCGTAGAAGATTTCGCTGCACGGGCCGCAGGGACCCGTGTCGCCCATCATCCAGAAGTTGTCGGACGCGTAGCGCGCGCCCTTGTTGTCACCGATGCGCACGATGCGTTCGGCCGGCAAGCCGATGACGTTGCGCCAGATGTCGTAGGCCTCGTCGTCGTCGGCATAGACCGTGGCCCAGAGCTTGTCGGCCGGCAGCCCGAACTTCGTGGTCAACAGTTCCCAGGCGAACTGGATCGCGTCTTTCTTGAAGTAGTCGCCGAAGCTGAAGTTGCCCAGCATTTCGAAGAACGTGTGGTGGCGCGCGGTGTAGCCGACGTTCTCCAGGTCATTGTGCTTGCCACCGGCGCGAATGCACTTCTGGCTGCTGGCCGCGCGCTGGTAAGAACGCTTGTCGAAGCCCAGGAACACGTCCTTGAACTGGTTCATGCCCGCGTTGGTGAACAGCAGGGTCGGGTCATCGCCGGGCACAACGGGACTGGAAGGCACCAGCGTGTGCCCTTTCGATGCGAAAAAGTCGAGGAAGGTGGAACGAATCTCGGCGGCTTTCATGCGTCGGCTTCTCGGAAGTTCCTGGCGTTGCGGGTCGGATCGGCGGTGCTGCGGTACTTTGGGGAGCTGGCGCCGCGCATCGCGCGCTGCCAGCCAGAGATCGCAGAAGGGGCGCTGATTTTAGGGGGCCGATCGGTCGCCGTCGCCGTCGCCGTCGCCGTCGCCGTCGCCGTCGCCGTCGCCGTCGCCATCGCCATCGCCATCGCCGGGGTCGTCGTCGTTGGCTGCCTGCCGATGGCCATGGGCAGGCAAGCTGCCCCCGCCGATGCGCACGCCCTCTCCCGCCACCGTGCCCAGCGACAGCGCCTGCGCCGTGGCACGTTGCAGCAGGCTGGCCGCGTCCTTGCCGTGGGCCGGGTGGTGCGCCATGCCCAGATCGGCCGTGACGCGGCAGGCCCGGCCCGCCACCGTCAACGGCTCCTGCAACGACCGAGTCAGCTTGGTGGCCACCGCGTCGCCGTCGCCCGCAGCCTCCAAGTGCCCGAGCAGCACGCCGAAGCTGCTGTCGCCGATCGAGGCCACCACATCGCCGGCGCGCAGCACGCTGCGCAGGCGCACGGCAATCTTTCGACGCAGCAGGTGAGCCGCTTCGGCTCCCAGGTCGGCGGTGGCCTGCTCGACCCCGCGCATGCGCAGCACGATCAGCGCCATCGGCCCGGGCTCGCGTTCGCGCAGTGCCAGCAGTTGCGTCAGGTGCTCCAGCAACTGCATCTCGTGCGGCAGCCCGGTGGCCAGGTCGGTGGCATAGGCCAGACGCGCCTCGCGTTCGACCCGGCGGCGGCGCACCGCATGGCGCAGCGCCCGCGCCAGGTCCGCCGTGGGCGGCACCACGGCCTGCACGCCACGCTGCAGCAAGGCTGCGTCCAGCAAGTCGTCGGCGACGTCGGTGACCACCACCAGAGCCGACATTGCCGCGGCGCGCACCAGCTCTGGCCGCAGGCTCCAGGCCCGCAGGGCTGCCGCACCTTCAACCTGCAGCAGCACCGCGTCGTGCACTGCTACTGCGTCCAGATCCGATGCGGGGTTCAGCTGCATCGCTGGCGCTTCTGCAGTTGCCAAATCGGCCAGCGATCGAGTCAATGCGGGCGACACATCGACCAGCAATACGGAAAGCGGCGCTTCAGCCATGGCGCCCATGATGCACGAGCACAGACCCCGCGGGCCGGGGCGGTCAGTGGTGCAGGATCTTCGACAGGAACAGCTGCGCGCGTTCGCTGCGCGGGTTGCCGAAGAAGTCGTCGGTGTTCGCGTCCTCGACGATCTCACCCTGGTCCATGAAGACCACGCGGCCCGCCACCTTGCGCGCAAAGCCCATCTCGTGCGTGACCACCATCATCGTCATGCCGTCCTCGGCCAGTTTCACCATCACATCCAGCACCTCGTTGATCATCTCCGGGTCGAGTGCCGATGTCGGCTCGTCGAACAGCATCGCGATGGGGTCCATCGCCAGCGCGCGCGCAATCGCCACCCGCTGTTGCTGGCCGCCGGACAGCTGGCCCGGAAATTTGTCGCGTTGTTCGCGCAGGCCGACGCGGTCGAGCAGCTTCTCGCCGCGCGCCACCGCTTCGTCTTCGCCGCGCTTCAGCACCTTCACCTGCGCCAGCACCAGGTTCTTCATGATCGACAGGTGCGGGAACAGCTCGAAGTTCTGAAACACCATGCCGATGCGCGCCCGCAGCCGCGGCAGGTCGACGCCCTTGTCGCTCACCGAGACCCCATCGACGGTGATGCGGCCCTTGCCGAAGGGCTCCAGCGCATTGACAGTTTTGATGAGCGTCGACTTGCCCGACCCCGACGGACCGCACACCACCACCACTTCGCCTTTGTCGACGGTGGTGCTGCAATCCTTCAGCACCTGGAAGCTGCCATACCACTTGCTGACGTGGTCGATCTCGATCATGGCCATGCGGGTGCTGCTTTCGAATTCAGAGCGTCAACGGGCGATCGCCATCCGGGTCTGCAAACGCTTGACCCAGAACGACAGCAACAGGCAGATGGCGAAGTACACGACCGCCACGAACAGGTACATCTCGATCAGGCGCCCGTCGCGCTGGGCGATCTTGCTGGCGATGGTGACGAAGTCCGGCAACGAGATGATGTAGACCAGCGACACGTCCTGGAACAGCACGATGGTCTGCGTCAGCAGCACCGGGGTCATGTTGCGAAAGGCCTGCGGCAGCACCACCTGGGCCATCACCTGCCAGTAATTCAGACCCAGCGCATAGCCGGCATTGGCCTGCCCCGCCGGGATGCTCTGGATGCCGGCGCGCATGATCTCGCAGTAGTAGCAGGCCTCGAACAAGATGAAGGTGACGAGCGCCGATGTGAAGGCGCCGACCTTGACCGGGGTCGAAGAGCCGATGACCCAGGCGCCGATGTAGGGCACCAGAAAATAGAACCAGAAGATCACCAACACCAGGGGGATCGAGCGCAGCAGGTTGACATAGCCTGCAGCCAGCAACGACAGCGGCTTGAACGAAGACAGCCGCATCAGTGCCAGCAGCGTGCCCAGGATCACCCCGCCCACCATCGCCAGCAGCGTGACTTCGGCGGTGAAGGCCAGGCCCTTGAAGATCAACGTCTGCCAGCTTCTGGCGATGATGTCGAAATCGAAGTTCTGGAACATGGGCGCGGCGTCGGGTCTGGGGCTTCAGCGAAACGTCAGCGAATCATCAGCGGGTCTTGCCGCCGACATAGCCGGGCACCGCGACATGGCGTTCGACCCCGCGCATGGCCAGCACCACCACCAGGTTGACGACCAGGTAGATCACGGTGGCGGCGGTGAAGGCCTCGAAGACCTGGAAGCTGAACTCCTGCATCGACCGTGCGCGCGCCGTCAGCTCCATCAGCCCGATCGTCAACGCCACCGCGCTGTTCTTGATCACGTTCAGGAATTCACTGGTCAGCGGTGGCAGGATGATGCGAAACGCCATCGGCAGCAGCACATGGCGGTAGGTCTGCGGCAGCGTCAGGCCGAGTGCGGTGGCAGCCGTGGCCTGCCCGCGCGACAGCGACAGGATGCCCGCCTTGACCTGCTCGGCCACGCGGGCCGAGGTAAAGAACGACAGCGCCACCACCGCGGTCACGAAGCTGGCGTTGGGCAGTTGCTTGACCCACAAGCCGGCATCGCGCGGCAGCAATTCGGGCACCACGAAAAACCACAGGAACATCTGCACCAGCAACGGGATGTTGCGGAACAGCTCGACATAGGCATCGCCCAGCTTCACCGCCCATGTCAGCGGCGTGGTGCGCAGGGTGCCCACCAGCGCGCCCAGCACCAACGCGAAGACCCAGGCGGTCAGCCCGGTCGCCAGGGTCCAGCCCAGACCGTACAGCAGCGTTTGCAAGTAGGTGCCGCTGGCATCTGGCGACAACTCCCAGAAGATGCCCCAGTTCCAGTGGTAATTCACGGCGGGTCAGTGAAGCGCTCGGGCTGGGCCCTTACTGGTAGATGGCAGGGTCGGGCGAATCGGTCGGGTGGGCGATGACCTTCTTCAGCGCATCGCTCATCGGGATGTTCAGGTTGATGCCCTTGGGCGGGATCGGGCTCATGAACCACTTGGCATAGATCGTCTTGATCTCGCCGCTCTTCATCAGCGCGGCCATCGCACCGTCGACCACCTTCTTGAACGCCGCGTCGTCCTTGCGCAGCATGATCCCGTACGGTTCCACCGACAGCGCGTCGCTGCTGACCTGCCACAGCGCCGGGTTGGCGCTGTTGGCGACCAGGCCGGCCAGCAGGATGTCGTCCATCACGAAAGCCGAAGCGCGGCCGGTGTCGACCATCAGGAACGACTCGGCATGGTCCTTGGCCACCAGGATGCTCAGGCCCAGGTTCTGCGACGCATTGAGCTCGGTGATCTGCTTGATGTTGGTGGTGCCCGAGGTCGAGACGATGGTCTTGCCCTTCAGGTCGCCCAGCGTCTTCAGGTTGTCGGCCTTCTTCGAGACGAAGCGGTTGGCGGTGACGAAGCTGGTGAGCGTGTAGGCAATCTGCTGTTGGCGTGCGGCGTTGTTGGTGGTGCTGCCGCATTCGAGATCGACCGTGCCGTTGGCCAGCAGCGGAATGCGCGTGGCCGAGGTCACCGGCTGGAAGACCACCTTCAAACCCGGCATCTTCAAGTCGGCCTTGACGGCTTCGACGATCTTGGCGCACAGGTCCATCGAGTACCCCACCGGCTGCTGCTGGTCGTTTAGGTAAGCGAACGGAATCGACGCGTCGCGGTGACCGACGGTGATGCTGCCAGCGGCCTTGATCTTGTCGAGCGTGCCGTCGGCAAGCGCCGGTGCCGCACTCACGGCCAAGCCGATCGACAGGATTGCGGCGGGAAGGATTCGGGTGCGTGTCATCTCAGCTCCTTGGGCATAAAAGGCGGGATCGGGATCGAGTCGGATCGTGGCCCCCGTGCGGGTGCCAGCGCATCAAACGAAGGCGGGGCGCAGACGGATGACCGCATGCGGGTTGATACGGGCGTCTCGGGCAACGTCACAAGCAACTTACGGGCCGCCAGCCGGCAACTCCAGCGCCCAGCGCACGCAGGCCTGCGCCAAGGCGTCGCTGGAATCTACCAGTGGCACGCCGACATCGACGCTTGCCAGCGCCAGCGGCACTTCGGTGCAGCCCATCACCAGCACGCCGGCCCCGCGGTCGACCAGATGCCGGGCGGCTTCGATGATCAGTTGCCGCGCCAGACCGTGCTGGCCGGCCTTGACTGCGCGAATGCCGGTTGCAACGCAGGCTTCCTGCACCTGCGGCGAAGGTTCGATCCAGGCTGCACCGGCCGCGCGGCGACGGTAGATGCCAGCGTGCAGGGCGCCGCTGGTGGCCAGCAGGCCGACGCCGACATCGTCCAGTCGCAGGTCGTGCACGCGTTGCAGCGTGCTGTCGACGATGTGCAGCACCGGAATCGACAGCGCGGCAGCCAGATCGTCATACCAGGCATAAGCGGTGTTGCAGGCCATTGCCAGCGCCTGCACGCCGCAGCCTTGCAGCGACAAGGCCGCCGCCACGAGTGCCGGTGCCGGCGACGGGGTGCCATGGAGCAGCGCACCGACACGGTCGGGCACCTCCGGGCAAAAACGCACCAGCAGCGGGATGTGTGCCTGATCGCAGCCAGCCGGAGTGGCCCGCACCAGCTTGTCCAGGAAATCGACAGTCGCGAGCGGCCCCATGCCGCCCAGGATGCCGAGCGGGCGCGGCTGCTGCGGCAGCCCGCGCATGAACCCGGACGACGACGAAGCAGCGGGCGGCGACATGCCGCGACTGTATGCGGCGTCCAGGTCCGGGGTCTCATGCAGACCGGGTTTCGTCGCAGCCCTGGCTACGATCGAGCCATGTGCAACCTTCACCACATGGCGCCGCGCGAACACGTGCAGACGTACTTCCGCGCGATGCTCCCCGATTACGCTGCGGCCCCCGTCGGCCCGTTCGGCACCGGGATGTTCATCAGACCCGGAGCCGGAGCCTTGCAAGGAGTCCTGGGTCAATGGGGCTTGATCCAGCCCGGATCGAAGACCCGCCGCCCCTCATCACGCGCCATCCTCACCAACAACGCGCGCGCCGAAACCGTGGCCACCCGCCCCACCTACCGCGCGGCGTGGTCGGCCGGCCAACGGTGCCTGGTGCCGGCCAGCTGGTATGCCGAGCCGAACTGGGAAACCGGCAAGAACATCTGGTGGCGTCTGAGCCGGGCCGATGGCCAGCCCTGGGCCATCGCCGGCTTGTGGTCGGAATGGACCGATCCGGAATCAGGCGAAATCGTGCCCAGCTTCACCGTTCTGACGGTGAATTGCGATGGCCACCCGCTGTTGGGCCGCCTGCACAAGCCCGACCCGAAGCTGCCCGACGACGCGCAGGACAAGCGCTCGCTGGTGCCGCTGGAACCCGATCAATGGCAGGCGTGGCTGCACGGCAGCGAAGCCGATGCACGACTGCTGCTGATGCCGCCTGCAGCGAACTGCTTCGACCCGGGCGTGACATCGCAGACCGATGCCGCGCTGGCTGCGAACCGCTGAGCGCGCCGGCCGTCCTCAGTCGCCGTCGGGGCCCAGGAGCCGCCGCAGCTTGATGAACGCCAGTGCCGCCATCACCGCGTCGTTCAACGCGTCGTGCGCAGGCCGCTGCGGCAGCTCCAACACGCGCATCAGGGTGTCGAAACGCAGGTCGATCACCGGCTCCACCAACTGTTGGTGGGGCGTGCGATGGCGCGATCGGTATTTGTGGAACAGCGTGCCGACATCGATGACAGGCTGCGGCAGCGCGATGCCGATCAGCGGCCGCAAGACACGGTCGACCATCACCACATCGAACTCGGTGTAATAGCCGACGATCGGCCGGCTGCCGATGAAGCGCAGCAGTGCTTTCACAGCGTCCTGCGCCGGGACGCCTGCAGCCAGGTCGCGCTCGCGCAGCAGGTGCACGCGAACGCTGTCGGCCGAAACCACGCCGGTGGGCCGCACCAGCAGTTCCAGTCGCTGGCTCGTGAGGATGCAGTCGCCGACGATGCGCACCGCGGCGATCGCAACGATTTCGTCGCGGCGCGTGTCGAGCCCGGTGGTTTCGCAGTCGAGCGCCACCCATTCGTTGTGCGGTGGCGGCTCGAAGATGAAAGCAAATGCCGGGTCGCGCAAACGTCGCCGTTGCAGTGTCCTGAACCATCTTCCGAGCCCGGCGCCCAGCCTCACAACGCGTCCAGCCGCAACCGCACCCGCAGCATCTCCTTGAAGCGCTTGACCACAGCCAGCGTGTCCTTGAGCAGATCGCGGTCGAGGCTGCCCAGTTGGGCCGGCATCACCTGGCCGCTGACCGGCTGCCCGGCGTCGATCTCGGCCAGTCCCGCCGCCAGCTTCAGGCCCATCAGGAAGTGCTGACATTCGATCAGCTCGCGCCCGAGAGTTGCATCCAGCGCGCCGCCTGCCACCAGCGCGTCGACCCGCGCAGCGGTGCCGGTGGCGGTGATCTGGCGCGACAGCGCCAGGCTGCGAACGCCGTGAACGATCGGAAAGATGCCCTGCTTTTTCAGGTCCAGCGGAGCTTGGCTGCCGCCCGCCAGCAGCCGGCCCCACCAGCCCGACTGACCGAAGCCTTCGATGACCGCCGCAAAGCGCGCGATCAGCACCTCGTTGCCCTGCACCCCTTGCAGCAGCCCGCCGCGGGCACCATCCAGCAAGGCCGCGTCTCCAGCCACGCACTGCGCGTCCATGAAGATCGCCAGGTTCATCAAACCCTGCTCACCGGGGTGGTGCAGCCATTGCCGAGCACGTTCACTGAACTCGCTCTGGCTGCCGCGCCAGGCTGGGTTGTTCAGCATGACCCGGCCCTTGCATTCGGGGTAGCCGAAAGTGGCCAGCGCGTCGGAGAAGCGCTGGCAGATGGCCTGCAGGTCGGACGGGGACGCATAGCCGTCGCGCAGCAGCAGGCCGTTGTCCTGGTCGGTCTTCAGCAGTTGTTCGCCGCGGCCTTCGCTGCCCATCACCACCAGGCAGCTGTTCACGCGCAGATCGTCCGGCGCGATCATCTGCCAGGCGCGTTCGAACAGCCGCGCGTTGAGCTGGCTCACCAGCCGCGTCATCAGCGCGATGCGGGTGCCACCGCGGTGCAGCAGACCGATCAGGCGCGTGATCTGCACAGCGGCATCGCCCAGCGCCAGGAGGTCCTTGGCCTGCTCGATCCGCACCGTGATCAAAAGCGAATGGTTCGACAGGAAACTGAACAGGTCCAGCGCTTCGAGCACACCGTGGATCTGCTGCTGGTCGTCCATCACCACCAGGCGGTGGACTCGCTCGCGCAGCAGCAGCGCCATCGCGTCACCGAGCTGGTCGGTTGGTTTGACGGTGACGAGCGGGGCCGATGCGAACTCGCCCACCGCCTGCGTGGCCAGTGGTCGCCCATCCAGGATGGCGCGCTGCAAGGTCGTGGTGGTGAAGATGCCGGGGCCCGCGGGCAGGCCTTGCACCACGACATTGGTGGTGCGCTGATCATGGAAGATGCGCACGACAGAGACGATGTCGGTGCCAGCGTCGACGACATGGACCGGGCGCAGATAAGCCTCGTCGACCCGCGCCAAGGTGAGCGATTGCAGTTCGTGCTGATCATGGCGTTCGGCCAATGCACCCAGCTTGCGTCCCAGGTCGGCGAACAGCAGGGCACCGAAGGTCGGGTTCGAAGCGATCAGGTCCTTGACGGTCTGCCGCCTCAGGCGGTAAAGCAACAGTTCCTCGGCCGCAATGAAGCGGCTGCTGATCCGGCCGGCAACCAGGCCGCGGCCGTCGAAGCAGTCGTCACGGCCGAAGGTGGCCAGCACCTCCCCGGCATCCAGCTGCGTCACCAGGCCCTTGATGACCACGCACAGATGGGCCGGTGCATCCCCCACTTCGAACACAGCCTGACCTTCGGGGTGGTAGGCGATGTCGACGTTGTCGCGCACCTGCTGGCGCTCGGCAGAGCTCAGGCAGTCGAAGGGCGACGCCGTGAAGTTGAAGGCGTTGGGCATGGGTGTGCAAGATACCCCATCGACCAATCGCTCACCTCGCTCTTCCGAGTCTGCAGGCGCGGGCCCAAACCGCCGGGCCAGCGGGCAGCAAGTAGCGGCGCGATGAACGTCAGAGCGAGCTTGGCAGGCGTCTGCGCGCTCCGTTCGATTCGACCGGGAACACTGCTGTCGCACGCGGGCCAAGACCAAAAAAAAACAGCCCAGCATTGCCGCGGAGCCGTCGAAATCCAACACTTGATATTTGGTGGGCCCTGCGTGACTCGAACACGCGACCTACGGATTAAGAGTCCGCTGCTCTACCAACTGAGCTAAGAGCCCCACTGAAACCGATGCTGCCCTGGGCAGGCCCACGGGCCGCAACAGGTGGTGGGTCGTGCGTGACTCGAACACGCGACCAACGGATTAAAAGTCCGCTGCTCTACCGACTGAGCTAACGACCCATCCGAAGAACCCGCGAGTATAGCGATGTCATGGCGCACTTCCGCCCGTGGCGCCACACTCCGCACCTGCTGAACCTGCACAGACGATGCCGATGGCTTCGCCGGCCGCCACCAGGCCGAAGGTCGCCGTCACGGTGACGCTGGACCCATAGCCGTGGCAGTTCAGGCTGCCGTCGATGGCAGCTTCGACCGCCACCGCGCAAGCGTCGACGGTTCCAGCATCGCCCACCTCCGGCCGGGTCACTGGCTCGCGCGAGTACACGCAGCGCACACGCGTCAGACCTTTGCGCGGCACCACACCGTCCTGCCGCAGCCGCTGCCGCAGGCTCGCCAGCAACGGGTCGTGAGTGCTCAGCGACAGGTCGTCGACCTCGACGCGTTGCGCCAGTCGCTTGCCGCCCGCTGCACCGACGGTGACGATCGGCACCCGCTGCTGCAGCGCCCAGGTCGCCAGCACGCGCTTGGCGCGCACCTGGTCGCAGGCATCGATCAACACATCGACGGTGGCGCCAGCCAGCAGACCGGGCCAGTTGATGTCATCGACAAAGGCGTCCACCACCTGCACTCTGCAGCCAGGGTGGATGTCGGCGATCCGCGCGCGCAGTGCGTCGCCCTTGTGCTGCCCCACCGTGGCGCCCAGTGCCTGCACCTGGCGGTTGATGTTCGACTCCGACACATGGTCGAGGTCGATCAGCACCAGCCTGGCCACCCCACTGCGCGCCAGTGCCTCTGCGGCCCATGATCCGACCCCGCCTAGGCCCACCACCGCCACCGAAGCACCCCGCAGCCGCCCGTAGGCGACATCGCCGACCAGCCGCCGCAGGCCACCGAAGCGGCGCTCGGCATCGGCGTCCTGGGGGAGGTTCATGGCGGCATCGGGAGCGCCAGCGACATCGTCACTGACATGCCCATCGGCATCGATCGCCACCGCTGAACGTTCCACCGCCATCAGCCGATACGGTCGATGCTCCAGACCTGGTAGCGCAACGCCAGCACCGCGCCGCCGACGATGCTGGCCAGAGCGATGAAGCTGCCGAGCGCCAATGTCGACACGCCCGACAGGCCCTGGCCGATCGTGCAGCCCATCGCGGTCACGCCGCCGATGCCCATCAAGGTGGCCCCGACCAGGTGGTTGGCCGTGTCTTCGGTGCCGCCAAAACCTTCCCACCTGAAACTGCGCCCGGCGACCGCAGCCGCCGCCGAGCCGACGATCACCCCGAGCGTGCTGACGATGCCGATCGTCAACACCTTGCTGGCGTCGCTGAACAGGATCAACCAGTCGACCGTGTAGGCCACCGGCGCGACAAAGCTCAACGATTCCATGCGCTGGGTGTTGGTGCCGATGTAGGTGTCTTCCAGCGTCAGCGGATGCTCGGGCACATGGCCCAGGATGCCCGACACCCACCACACGCCGACGATCACCGCACCGATGCCCAGACCGCCGAGCAACACATCGCCAGAGCGCCCTTCGCGCCGCGCCAGCGACCACAGCACCAATGCCGCGCCCACGCCGCATCCGAGCCACAACGCCAGCGTGCGCGGGGCACCGCCGCTCAGATGAGCCACCAGCGACGGCAGGTCCTGCCCGGCGGGCAGCGTGGCCGCCACACGGTCGATGGTGGCCACGCGCGCCACCGCGACCACGCCGCGCAACGTGGCATAGGCCGACACCGCCAGCACGAAGAACACCACCAGCGACTTCAGACTGCCGCCGCCCACTCGCACCAGCGTCTTGCTGCCGCAGCCCGATGCCAGCACCATGCCGATGCCGAACAAGAGCCCGCCAACGATGTTCGACAACCAGATCAGGCGCGGGCCGGCATAGATGGTGGACGCCGCTTGAACCAGACCCGCGCCGACCATGGCGTTGAAGCCGATCATCGCCACGCCGATCGCCATCACCCACATGCGCATGCGGCGCCAGTCGCCGATGTTGACGATGTCGGCCACCGCACCCATGGTGCAGAAGTGCGTGCGCTGCGCGATGGCGCCGAAGGCCGCAGCCAGCGCGAAGGCGGCCCACAGCACGGTGGCCATCAGGCCTGGGAGTTCGGATGCCTGCATCGGAGGGATCGGGGATAGGCGCCCGCGCAGCTCGCGCGGCTTTCGCGCAACGATCGCCGCTCGGCTACTTGATCGACGCCAGCCGTTGCTTGCCGGCCTTGGCGGCTTCAGACGTGGGATAAGCCTTGATCAGCTCTGCGATGGTGCGGCGTGCGCCGGCAGCGTCCTTCATCTCGGCTTGGCTGTTGGCCAATGCCAGCAACGCCTCGGGTGCCCGCGGATGATCAGGCGCACTGGTGACGAAGCCGCGGAAGCTGGCGACGGCGTCCTTGTAGTCGCGCTTGCCGTACTGCGCATTGCCGAGCCAGAAACGCGCCGAGTCGGCAAAGCCGCTGGCCGGGTAACGGCGGCCGAAGGTTTCCAGCTTGGTCACGGCCAGGTCGAAATCGCCGCCGCGGATGGTTTCCAGCGCGTCGTCGTAGGCCTTGCGTTCGTCCTGCGCGGCGACGAATTCGCGGTTGTCGACACTGACCTTGGACGGCTCCAGCTTGCGAAGCCTCTCGTCCACGCTCTGCGCCAGGTCCTGCTGGCGCCGCTGCCCGTCGGCCACGTCGCGCAGCACCTGTTCGTCGTTGCCGCGCAGCTTGGCCAGGTCGGTGCGCAAGGTTTCGAGCTGGTTGTTCAGTTCCAGCAGGCTGCGCCGCATTGCAGCCACCTGTTCGACGAGCTGGGTGTTGACGGCGGCCAACTCGTCGTTGCGGGCGCGGCCCTGGGTTTCGAGCGCGGTGACGCGGTTGCGCATCTCGATGATGGCCTTGCGCGCTTCCTCGTCGTCGAACAAACCGGCGTGGGCGGCGCTGCCGCAGAGCAGGAACGCCAGCGCAAACGCCGGGATCCTGAGAGCGCGGTTTGCCGCAAAGCTGCGCAGGGTGATCATCGTCTGCAATCCTCTACTTCGGCTGCATCACGGCGCGGCGATTGCGCGCGTACACGTCTTCGCTGCTGCCCTGCGCCAGTGGGCGCTCTTCACCGAAGCTGACTGCTTCCATCTGGCGTTCAGCCACGCCCAGCAGCGTCATCGCACGCATCACCGCTTCGGCGCGCTTCTGGCCCAGGGCCAGGTTGTACTCGCGGCCGCCGCGGTCGTCGGCATAGCCTTCGATCACCACGCGCTGCGACGGTTTGGCGGTCAGGTTGCGGGCCTGACGGTCCAGGACCGATTTGTATTCGTCCTTGATGACATAGCTGTCGAAGTCGAAGTACACGGTGCGGCCCTCGGCACCCGCCATCGCATCGGCGCCAGCCCCGCCCGAACCCTGCCGGGTCAGGTCCACCGGTGCCACCGCAGACTGCGGCGCAGCGCCTGTGCTGGCGCCGCCGGACGGCACCGACCGGGCCGCCACCGGCGTGCGGGTCTCGATCGGCGCCGTGCTGCTGTCGGGCAATGGGTCTGACGCACAGCCAGCCAACAGCAACAGCGATGCGGCCAGCGGGGCGATCAGGCGGGTGTTCCAGAGAGGGATCATCTTCAATTCAGGCTCCTTGTACGGACAGGCAATCGGGTCGGGCGGGATCGGGTCTGAAGCCGGCATCGGGCCGGCGCTGTGTCAGCGGCCGAAGGGTCCCCAGGCGGGCTCTCGCACGTCGGCAGAGGCGCTCAAGAGCCGCGCCTTGATGCGGCCGTCGATGGTGGTCGTCATCAGCACGTTCTTGCCTTGCTGGCGCGTGGCGTAAACGATCAGCCTTCCGTTGGGCGCAAAGCTGGGGCTTTCGTCGTCGGTGGTCTCGGTCAGCACCTGAACACTGCGGGTCTGCAAGTCTTGCAGCGCGAGGCGAAAGGTGTTGCCGCCTTGACGCGTCACGTAAGCCAGGAACTTGCCGTCGGCGCTGAGCGTGGGGCTGATGTTGTAGCCGCCTTCGAACGACACCCGTTCGACGGGTCCGCCCGTGGCGGCGACGCGGTAGATCTGCGGGCCGCCACCGCGGTCGCTGACAAAGTAGATGCGACTGCCGTCGGTGCTGTAGACCGGCTCGGTGTCGATGCCGCTGCTGTTGGTCAGGCGCGTGGGCTCGCCGCCGGCCACCGGCACCGTGAACAACTGCGTCAATCCATCGCGTGCCAAAGCCACAGCCAGGCGGGAACCGTCGGGCGACCAGGCCGGAGCACTGTTGGAGCCGCGGAAATTGGCCACCGCGCGCCGCTCACCGGTCGACAGGTCCTGCACATAGACCACCGCCTTCTGCGATTCGAAGGACACATACGCCAACTTGCGCCCGTCGGCCGACCAAGCAGGCGAGATGATCGATTCGGCGCTGTTCAACGCCACCTGCCCGCCTTCGCCGTCGGCATCGGTGATGCGCAGCGTGTAGCGCTGGCCGTCCTTGGTGACATAGGCGATGCGGGTGGCATTGACTCCGCGTTCGCCGGTCAGTTTTTCCTGGATCTCGTCGGCGATGCGGTGCGCGGCCAACCGCAAATCGGCGGCCGGCACCACGCGGCTCTGACCCAGCAGTTCGAGCGTGCGCACGGTGTCCCAGAGCTTGACGCGGACATCGAAGCGGCCGTCGGCCAGCCGCGCCACTGAACCCGCGACCAAGGCGTCGGCACCGCGTGCGCGCCAGGCCGTCAAATCGGGGTTGCTGCGCTCGTCCAGCGCCTCATTGGCAGCGGTGGTGCGAATCAGGCCGCTGCGTTCGAGGTCGGCGCCGATCACCTGCGACAAGGCCACGGTGCTGCCGGCTTCGTCGCGGAAAGGGCCGATCGCCAGCGGGATCCGGGTGGCGCCGACACCAGAAATCTCGACCTTGAACTGCGCCAGCGCCGGCAACGCAACCGAAGCCCCCGCCGCCGCCAGTGCCACCAGGGTCTGGCGGCGCCTCACGTCGGGCTTGGTGGCAACGGGCTGAAGGTCGGGTCTGGTCATGAACGCGAGATCGTTTCTGGGCGGGACTGAGCGGGCCGAGCGGGTCTGACCGGCCCGACATGGAGTGGCCGAATTGTAGGCAGCGCAACGCCGCGCGGCTGAAGCCCCGCCGGGGGCGTCGATAAACTCGGCCGCTGCAAGCGCCCTTCCGGCGCCGAGGCCCCCGCTGCATGCCCACCTTGTCGCAGCCCCTGTCGCGACGTTTTGCGCGCCTGCTGCCGTATGTCCGTTCCAGCCGCGCCGGCCTCATCGCTGCCGGCGCCGGCGCTGTGGTCAGCGCCGCGACCGAGCCGCTGATCCCGGCGCTGGTCAGCAAGCTGCTGGACCAGGGCTTCACCGCGCAGGCGCTGCCGCTGTGGTTCGTTCCGGCCGCATTCATCGGCCTGTTCGCGGTGCGCAGCGCAGCGGGCTTCGTGTCGCAGTACGGGTTGGCGTGGACCGCCAACCACGCCATCGTCAACCTGCGCACCGCCATGTTCGACCGCCTCATGCGGGTCGCACCGGCGCTCTACGGCCAGCACACCGCAAGCAGCCTCACCAACACCCTGGTCTACGAAGCGCAGACCGGGGTGCAGATGCTGGTCAATGCGCTGCTGACGCTGGTGCGCGACGCGGCCATGGTGGTGGCGCTGTTGGCCTACCTGCTCTACTTGAACTGGCAACTGACCTTGTTGGTGGCGCTGCTGTTTCCGGCACTGGCACTGGTGATGCGCACGCTCGGCCGGCGCCTGCACCGCCTCACCGTCGAAGGTCAGAAAGCCACCGACGAGCTGGCCTACGTGGTCGAAGAGAACGTGCTGGCCTGGCGCACCGTGCGGCTGCATGGCGCCGCGCCGCGCCAGAGCGCACGCTTCTTGCAGCGTTCGCAGGCGGTGCGGCAGTTGATGATGAAAGCGGTGGTCGCCGGCGGCAGCCTGACGCCAGTCACGCAGATGCTGTCGGCTTTTGCGCTGTCGGCGGTGATGACCTTGGCGCTATGGCAAAGCGCCAGCAGCGGCAACACCGTCGGCTCGTTCGTGGCCTTCATCACCGCGATGTTGATGCTGGTGTCTCCGATCAAACATCTCTCGGATGTGATGGCGCCGATCACGCGCGGGCTGGCCGCGGTCGAACGCGGCATCGACCTGGTCGAACAGTGCCCCAACGAGCAAGGCGGCAGGCACACAGTGGACCGCTCACAAGGCGCGATCCGGTTCGAGGGCGTCGGCGTGCGCTACCGTGACGACGCCCCGCCGGCCATCGACGACCTGAGCCTGGAATTGCGCGCCGGCGAAACGGTGGCGCTGGTGGGTCCGTCGGGAGCCGGCAAGTCGACGGTGGCGAACCTGCTGCCGCGCTTCATCGACCCGAGCGGCGGCCGGGTCCTGCTGGACGGCGTGCCGCTGCCCGACTGGGAAGTTGGCGCGCTGCGGCGCCAGTTCGCATTCGTCAGCCAGGACGTGGTGCTGTTCAACGACAGCGTGGCTGCCAACGTGTCGATGGGCGCCGATCTGCCGCGCGAAGCCATCGTCAGCGCGCTGCGCAGCGCCAACCTGTGGAGCTTCGTCGAAGGCCTGCCGCAAGGCCTGGACACCCTGATCGGCCACAACGGAAACCAGCTCTCGGGCGGCCAGCGCCAGCGGCTGGCGATCGCACGCGCGATCTGCAAGGACGCGCCGATCCTGATCCTGGACGAGGCCACCTCGGCGCTGGATTCGGAATCTGAACGCGCGGTGCAGGCCGCGCTGGAAACGTTGATGAAGGGCCGCACCACGCTCGTGATCGCCCACCGCCTGTCGACCATCGAGCATGCCGACCGGGTGGTGGTGATGGAAGCCGGCAAGGTCGCCGAACAGGGCACCCATGCCGAACTGTTGGCAGCCGGCGGGCTCTACGCCAGACTGCATGGCATCCACTTTCAGAGTTGAAGGAACACATCAGATGAACACCACGACCACGCCCAGCCCTGCGATCTCGCGCTTTCCGGTGCCCGATCTGAAGAACCTGCCAGAGGACATGCGAAGTCGCATCCTGGAGGTTCAAGAGAAGTCCGGCTTCGTGCCGAACGTGTTTCTGGCACTGGCGCACCGGCCCGACGAATGGCGCGCGTTCATGGCCTACCACGACGCGCTGCTGGGCAAGAAGGGCGGCAGCCTGACGAAGGGCGACCGCGAGATGATCATCGTTGCCACTTCGGCCGCCAACCAGTGTCTCTACTGCGTGGTGGCGCATGGCGCCATCCTGCGCATCTATGAAAAGAAGCCGATGGTGGCCGACCAGGTGGCGGTCAACCACCGCAAGGCCGACATCACGCCACGACAGCGCGCCATGCTGGACTTTGCGATGAAGGTCTGCCTGGACTCGAAGTCGATCGACGACAGCGACTACGAAGCCCTGCGCAGCCACGGCTTCGACGACGAAGACGCGTGGGACATCGGCGCCATTACCGCCTTCTTCGGTTTGTCGAACCGGATGGCCAACCTGACCGCGATGCGGCCCAACGACGAGTTCTATCTGATGGGCCGCGTGCCGCGCAGCAAGGCGGCAACGAGCTGATGGCCAGCCGCCAAAGGCGGCCGGCCGTCAGCTCTGCTGGAGTGCCTTGATGCGGTCTTCGATCGGCGGGTGACTCGCGAACAGCGAACCCATCTTGCCGGCGATGCCCATCGCCTGCACCGTCTTTGGCAGCCCCTGCGGCTCGATGCCACCCAATCGGGCGAGCGCATTCACCATCGGCTGCTTTCTGCCCATCAGCGTTGCGGCGCCGGCATCGGCACGGTACTCGCGCTGGCGTGAAAACCAGGCCACCACGATCGCTGCCAGCACCCCGAGCACCATGTCCATGACGATCGTGGTCACGTAGTAGCCGATGCCGACACCGTCGCGGTCGTTGCGCAGGATCATCTTGTCCACCACATAGCCGACCACGCGCGACAGGAACACCACGAAGGTGTTCATCACGCCCTGGATCAGCGTCAACGTGACCATGTCGCCATTGGCCACATGCGATATCTCGTGGCCGATCACGGCTTCGACTTCTTCGCGGTTCATGCTCTGCAAAAGCCCGGTCGACACCGCCACCAGGGCCGAGTTCTTGAACGCACCGGTGGCGAACGCGTTCGGCGCGCCTTCGAAGATCGCCACCTCGGGCATGCCGATGCCAGCCTTCTGCGCCATGCCTTCGACTGCGCCGACGATCCAGCGGTGGGTGGGGTCGGCAGAGCCGTTGATGATTTGCGCGCCGGTGGTCCACTTGGCCATCGGCTTGCTGATCAGCAAAGAGATGATCGCGCCGCCGAATCCGATCAGTGCGGCAAAGGCCAGCAGCATCGGCAGGTTGAGGCCGTTGGCAGTCAGGAAGCGGTTGACACCCAGCAGGCTGGCAACCAGTCCCAGCACCAGCACGACAGCCAGATTGGTGACGATGAACAGGGCGACGCGTTTCATGGGGGAAAGCCTTCCTGCGCGAAGCGCGCCGACGGTGGATTCAGGCGATGAGATTTTGGGATGTCGGCCGCGGTTTCAATCCCGCTCGACCGAACCCACGATCAGGCGGCAACTGATGCCGCGACAACGCTCAAACCCGTTCACGCAACTGCACGTGGTTCGGCTGGCCGGCCGGCGTCAATTCGAATCGGTCGGGATGCTGCCCGAACAACTTCGTGCACGAACCGCTGCGGCTCAACAGCCCGGCGTCGCGCAAGCGCTCGGACGCCACCCGCAACTGCAGCTTGGCGCCGTTGGCCAGTTCCGGCAGCACGACCAGGATGCGTTGCACCGGGTCGGGAGCGGAGGGGTGGACGTCGCGGTCGGCGGTGCTGGCTTTCGCAGCGCTCACCGGAGTCGGGCTCGGGGTCGCAGACGGAGTCGCAGACGAGGCGGCGGCGGGCGTGCTGGCGGCGCTGGCAGCAGTCGCACCGCTGCGGCTGCTGGCCCGCTTGCGCGCGGGGCGCTTGGCTGTGGCCGACGATGTGCCGGTCGAGGCCGTGCTGTCCGATGGCGCCTTGGCGGGGGCCGCGCGCTTGGCCGGGACCTTGCGCGCTGCAGGCGGACGCTTGGCGGCGGTCGACCGGCTGCGGGGGGCAACGGTTCCCGAGCCGGCAGAGCCAGCCGAGCGCCGGTGCGCCAGCACGGTGTAGCCGTCATAGGCCGCCTGCGTTTCGTCGCCGGTCTTGCCCTCTTGGCCGATGCCCAGCACGCGGCAGCCCTTCTCGCGCAGCCGGCCCACCAGCGGCGCGAAGTCGGAGTCGGACGACACGATGACCACGATGTCGGGCCTTTCCGACAACACCAGGTCCATCGCGTCGACTGCCATCGCGATGTCGGTGGAGTTCTTGCCGGCCGACAGGTTGACCATCGGGCGGATCGACAAGCGCTTGAAGATGGCCTGGCTCTTGACCACGGCTTCGGCCGTGCCGTAAGCGCGGCGCACATGCACAGCGCCGTGGGCCTCCAGCAGCAGCGCCACGGCCTGTTCCATCACATCGACGCTGACGTTGTCGGCGTCGATCAGCAGCATTACACGGTCCTGACTCATGCAAGTCTCCAATTCAAGGTTTCGCCGGCACGCAGCGGCTTGATGGTGGCGTCGCCGAACGGCAGGCTGTCGGGCAGTGTCCAGCGCTCGCGCTTGAGCGTGAGGGTGTCGGTGTGGCGCGGCAGGCTGTAGAAGTCCGGGCCGTGGAAGCTGGCGAAGCCTTCGAACCGGTCGAGCGCATCGGCGGCTTCGAAGGCCTCGGCATACAGCTCCAGCGCCGCCGGCGCGGTGTAGCAACCGGCACCGCACACCGACTGCTCCTTCAATGCCGCGGCATGCGGTGCGCTGTCGGTGCCGAGGAAAAAGCGCGGGTCGCCGGATGTCGCAGCCCGCACCAGCGCCAGCCGGTGGGGTTCACCCTTCAACACCGGCAGGCAGTAGTAGTGCGGACGCAGGCCGCCGGTGAAGAGCGCGTTTCGGTTGAACAGCAGATGGTGCGCGGTGATGGTGGCGCCGGTGTTCGCACCGGCCTGCATCACATAGGCCGCGGCATCGGCGGTGGTGATGTGCTCGAACACCACCTTCAATTCCGGAAAATCGCGCCGCAGCGGCGCCATCACGCGCTCGATGAACACCGCTTCGCGGTCGAAGATGTCGATCTCGGGGTCGGTGACCTCGCCATGCACCAGCAGCAGCAGGCCTGCGCGTTGCATCGCTTCCAGCACTGGGTAGGTCTTCCTGATGTCGGTGACACCCGCCGCGCTGTGGGTGGTGGCGCCCGCCGGATACAGCTTCAGCGCCACCACGCCGGCGTGTTTGGCGCGTTCGATCTCGGCTGCAGGGGTGTCGTCGGTCAGGTACAGCGTCATCAGCGGCTCGAACTTCACTCCGGGTGGCAGCGCGGCCAGGATGCGATCGCGATACGCCAGTGCCAGATCGGTGCGGGTGACGGGCGACTTCAGGTTCGGCATCACGATCGCACGGCCGAACTGGCGTGCGGTGTATGGCAGCACCGCGGCCAACGCAGCACCATCGCGCAGGTGCAAGTGCCAGTCGTCGGGGCGCGTCAGGATCAGGCTGTCGGGGCGGCGGGGGTCGGATTCGGCCATGGCGCGGATTGTGGACCGGTGCCTGCCCCGCAAGCGCCCGACCGGCGCCAGTCAGGCGTCGGTCCCCTGCCCGCTCTGCTGCAGCCGCCACATGCGCGCATAGCGGCCGTCGGCGGTCATCAACTCGGCATGCGATCCGCTTTCGACGACCCGCCCGGCTTCCAGCACGACGATGCGGTGCGCGTCGACCACGGTCGACAGTCGATGCGCGATCACGAGTGCGGTCTTGCCGCGCGCCGCGCTGCGCAACTCGGCCTGGATCGCGCGTTCATTGGCCGAATCCAGCGCCGAGGTGGCTTCGTCGAAGATCAGCACCGGCGGGTTCTTCAAGAGCGTTCTGGCGATCGCCACGCGCTGCTTCTCGCCGCCCGACAGCTTCAACCCGCGTTCCCCCACCATCGTGTCGTAGCCCTTCGGGGTGGCGATGATGAAGCTGTGGATGTGCGCGGCCCGCGCCGCCGCTTCGACCTCTTCGCGCGTGGCACCGGGGCGGCCATAGGCGATGTTGTATTCGACCGTGTCGTTGAACAGCACCGTGTCCTGCGGCACGATCCCGATCGCCTGGCGAACACTGGCCTGCGTGACCTCGCGGATGTCCTGGCCGTCGATCGTGATCGAGCCGCTGCCGATGTCGTAGAAGCGGTACAAGAGCCGCGCCAGGGTCGACTTGCCAGCCCCCGACGGGCCTACCACCGCCACCGTCTTGCCAGCCGGAATTTCGATGTCGATGCCATGCAGGATCGGCCTGCTGGGCTCGTACGAGAAAGACACGTTCTCGAACCGCACCACGCCGGCTTTCACTTGCAAGTCAGGCGCCCCGGCGCGGTCATCGATCTCGCGGTTGCGGTCCAGGAGCGTGAACATCTTGTCGAGGTCGGTCAGCGACTGCTTGATCTCGCGGTAGATCACACCCAGAAAATTCAGCGGGATGTAGAGCTGAATCATGAACGCATTGACCATCACCAGGTCGCCGAGCGTCATGCGCCCGGCCACCACGCCTTCGGTGGCGCGCCACAGCATCGCCACCAGCGCGGTGGCGATGATCAGCTGCTGCCCGGTGTTGAGCAGGCTCAAGGTGCTGTGGCTCTTGAGCGACGCGCGGCGCAGTTGCTCCAGGTTCTCGTCGTAACGCCGGGTCTCGAAGTCTTCGTTGTTGAAGTACTTGACGGTTTCATAGTTCAAGAGCGCGTCGATGGCGCGGCTGTGCGCGGTCGAGTCCAGCTCGTTCATCTGGCGGCGGAACTGGGTGCGCCATTCGGTCACGGTGACCGTGAAACCGATGTAGCAGACCAGCGCTGCGATCGTGATCCACGCGAACCAGGCGTCGAACTTGACCGCCAGCAGGGTCAGCACCATGGCGACCTCGATCAGGGTCGGGAAGATGCTGTAGAGCGTGTAGCTGATGAGTGAGTGAACGGCGCGGGTGCCGCGTTCGATGTCGCGCGTCATGCCGCCGGTCTGGCGTTCCAGGTGGAAGCGCAGGCTGAGCGCATGCAGGTGCCTGAACACCTGCAGGCTGATGCTGCGCGAGGTGCCTTCGGTGGCCTTGGCGAAGATCAACTCTCGCAGTTCGGTGAAGAGCGATGTCGACAGCCGCAGCGCACCGTAAGCGACCAGCAGGCCGACCGGCACCACCAGCAGCGCCGCCGCGTCGCCGGCCTTGATGTTCATCGTGTCGACCAGTTGCTTCAGCAACAGCGGCACCGCCACGTTGGCCATCTTGGCTGCCACCAGAAATGACAGCGCAATGCCGACGCGCCAGCGGTAGCGCCAGAGGTAGGGCAACAGGCGGCCGAGCGTGGCCCAGTCGGAGCGTGTCGAAGCAGGCGCTGAAGGGTCGTCCGTCGGCAATGGCACGGACAACGCGCTGGTTCTGCGCATGCTTCAGCCGGCCTTGCGCAAGACGATCTGGCGGTAGCCGATCAAGCCCATCTGCACGGTGCTGCGCATCAGGTAGCCGGCCAGGATGTTGCGGCCCCGCATGGGGCTGCGACGCGCCAGTGCGCGCCGGCCGAGCCACGGGATGCGGATGATGTGTCCGGTGATGCGCTCGAGCTGACGCAGGCTCGGCATGACCTCGGCATCGAGCGCCTGCACATGCTCGGTTTCCAGGCCAGCTGCCTGCGCGGTCTGCAGCAACGGCTCCAGCACCTGCAGGCCCTCGATGGCCATGCCTTTGGCGACCAGTTCCACCGCCAATGCAGCGTCGATGTCCAGCAGCGTCGGGTCGCGCGGCAGATAGCCGTCAAAGAGCGTGAACCTGCCGCCAGGGCGCAGCACGCGCGCCACTTCTGCCAACGCAAGCGGCAGGTCGGTGGCATAGCAGAAGGCTTCGATGCAGAACAGGGCGTCGAATCTGCAGTCCGCAAACGGCAGGTGGTGGAAGTCACCCAATGTCAGCTGCACTCCCGGCAGTCCGGCGCGCTGCAGCCGCTCGCTGGCGATGCGCAGGTGCGCCGGGGTCAGGTCGATGCCGGCGCAGCGCATCTGCGGATGTCGCGCCGCCAGGTACTCGAGGTTGAAGCCTTGCCCGAAGGCCAGCTCCAGCAGATCGGCCGGGGGCTCCTCGCCATCGACCGACCAGAAACGTTCCATGCGGCGCAGCTGGCCGAAGAAGCCGTCGGGGTCGAAGCGGTCGGCGTCGTTGAGCGCCATGTGCACCGCACCTTCAGCCGAGTGGTACTTGCGGTAGGCGTCGTGGCAGTTCTCGTAGTAGTCCACCACCAGCGGTGCCGATAGCGGCTCGCGGCACAGCGCGGGGATGTCGAAGACCCGCTCGAGCTTGCGCAAGCGCTGGGCCAGGGCGGCCCGGTCGGCAGCCTTCAGTTGCAGCGCGGTGCCGGCGCCGGAAGGCGCGGCTGCTGCAGCGGTTGCGGCATTGGATACAGTGGCCCCCATCCTCATCCCCATCAACATGCGGCGATTGTCGCTGTCACCCTCCCACCCCACCGGACACCGCATGCAAGACCCCCGACCCCTGCCACAAGCCTCTGCTTTGGACCCGCTGCGTCTGCCTTCAGGCCGCGAGCCGGTGCTGCGGGTGATGCCGCTGCCGGCCGATGTCAATGCCAACGGCGACATCTTCGGCGGCTGGATCATGGCGCAGGTGGACCTTGCGGGCGCGGTGCTGCCGTCGCGAATCGCCAAGGGCCGCATCGCCACGGTGGCGGTCAACCAGTTCGTCTTCAAGCAGCCTGTTTCGCTGGGCGATCTCTTGAGTTTTTATGCCGACGTCACGCGCATCGGCACCACCTCGATCAGCGTCCATGTGGACGTGTACGCCGAGCGCAACCCCGCCGACCTGACCGTCGTGAAGGTGACCGAAGCCGACCTGACCTATGTGGCAATCGACAGCGCCGGGCAGCCGCGCAAGCTGCCTCCGAGGTCGCCCTCGCCACCGGCGCAGCCCCAGCCGCCTACTTGAAGAGGCCTCTGAGCCGGTCCTTGAGCTCGTCCTTCAACACGTCCTCGGGCCGCCGCTTCTGACCGTCGGCTGCCGACGCAGCCCCGCTGCCGGCCTTGCTCCCCAGCAGTTCCGAAAGCTTGTCCCTGACCCGGTTCTTCAGTTGCTGTTCGATCGCCTTGGCGGCGATCTCGGACCAGACGATCTTCCAGTCGACGGCCTCGAATGGCCCCGTCAGCCGCACCGGCACCGTCACCCCGCGCAACGCATCCAGTTCGGCCCCGCCCTGCCCCTTCGACGAGCCGATCACCGTGGCGCGGGCGGTGTAGTCAATGCGGCCCTTGCCGATATCGAAGCGCCCTGCGCCGCCGATGCGCAGGAACGGGCTCTTCAGTTCGAGATCGTCGCTGGTGGCGACACCGCCGGCGATACGGGCGCTGACGTTCATCTCCGAAAAATCGGTTTGCTCGGTGGCCACCGACCGGGTGTCGCTGTCGACGCGTCCGGCGATCGCGGCCTTGGCCTGGCGCAGGGCCTTGGCGATGTTGAAGCCTTTGACCGCGCCGTCGCGCACCTGCAGCGCCGCGCTGCCCGCCAAGGCGCTGCGCATCGCGGCCAGCGTGGTGCCGGTGGTCTGGACATCGGCAGTGACGCGGCCGGTGCCCACCAGCAGATCCTTGTCGGCGACGGTCTTCAACAGGGCACCGATGTCGACCCCATTGGCATCGGCAATCAGCGCCACGCGGCTGCTGGCTGCATCGGCGCTGCCGCTGGCCTGCACGCTGCCACCCCAGGCTTTCCCGGTCAGGCGCGAGAGCTGCAACTTGCCGTTGTCCAACGACGCCTGCAGCCGCGCATCGGCGACTCTGTACTGGCGGAATGCAAGGCCACCGGCCGACAGATCGAAGCGGCCATCGAGCAAACGCAGCGGCGCCAGGTCGATCGGCGTCTGCCCGGTATTGACAGCGGTGGCAGCGGTGGCGGCCGTGGCGACAGACGGCGTCTGCGGCGCCAGCAGCGTGTTCAGGTCGAGGCTGTCGAAGCGGCCGTCGAGCTCGACGCGGGGCCGGGGGCCTGCCAGGTCGGCGGTGCCCGAGGTCTCGAAACGGTTGCTGTTGAGCGTGCCGTTCAGCGCCCAGCCCGCGGCCTTTGCGCTGCCCTGCATGCGTCCCCTCATCGACAGTTGCAGCGGCGCCAGTCCCGAGTCGGCCACCGCGGCGCTCAACACCAGATGCTCGATCGCGACGCCGGCCGGTGCCTTGCCGCCGGTGCTGAACTGAAGGTTGCCCTTGAGCTTGCCGTCGATGCGGCGCGGGCCGATGGCGGTTTTCAGCGTCGCGGCCAAGCCGGGCAAGGTCACGGTCTCGAAGTCGCCGGCGGGTGCTGCGGTCTGGAAAGTGGCGTCGAGTGTCTGCGCGCCACCCAACTCGGCGCGGCCCGACAACGCGCTGCCTTCGATGCGCGAGCCATCGACCTGCAGCTTGGGCCAATCGAGCTCCAGCTTGAACGGACTCTGGCCTTGTTGGCCGGCCAACGCCAGCTTCAAGTCCCGCAGCTCGATGCGCTGCGCCGCAGGGCTGTAGAGCGCCCGGCCCAGGTCGAGGGTCGACGGTTGCAGACCGAGCGCACCCCACGTGGCGCTCTGCAACGCCAGCTTCAGCGGGCCGGCCTGCACCGCTTGTCCGTCCCAGGCCAGATCACCATCGAGCTGGGCCTGCAACCCCGTCAGGCCGGCCGAGTCACCCGCCACCGTCAACGACATGCCGCCCATCGACATGGCGCTTCGGCGCAACTCCAGGCTCAGGTTTCCGCTGCCTTCGATCTGCAAGGCGACCGCCTGCGGCTGCTGCAGCTTCAGCATCGCCTTCAACGTCACCGGGGTCACGAGCCCCGGCGCCAGACGACCGGATGTGAACGACTGCAGATTCAACTCGCCCGCCAGCGGGGCCGTCTCGTCGTGCACCGTCAGGCGCACGTCCTGCAGATGCACGGCGCTGACATCGAAGGCCAGTGCCGAGCCGGTGGCCGCCGACGCCGATGCTTCGGGCACCGCCACCGGGTCGGCAGCGTTCTCGGCTGCGATCAGGTCGTCGATGTTGCGAACGCCGTCGGCGGCGCGCCGGTAGTTGGCCTGCACACCGCGCGCCGAGATGCGGTCGACCACCAACTGCTTTTTCAGCAGGGGCAACACGCGCACCGCGAGTTCGGCTCCGTCGACTGCCAGGAAAGGGTCGCTGCTGGCGCGTTCACTGAGTCGCAGCTTCGACACTTTGACCGACAACCGCGGGAACACCGACAGCTCGATCGGCCCGTCGATGGCGAGCGTTCGCTGGTGGGTGTCGCGCATCCAGTCCACCGCCAGCACCTTAAAACGCCTGGCGTCGAAGGTGGCGATCAGCACTGCCGCAGCGATCACCACCAGCAGCAGCGCACCGAGCGCGATCAAGCTTCGGCGCAGCCACGGGCTGCGGGTGGAGGCATCTGCGGCTGTGGTCATTCGACGGTGTCTGCGGGGACGCCACCCGCCGCTTCGATGCCAGCCGGGTGATCGGCTGCCGCGCGCAACTGCAGCACCGCGTCGGGCACGAGCCGGCTCAGCGCGTCGCAGCTGGCCGGGTCTTCGAGATCGATCTCGGTGCTGTTGCCGTCGGCGACCTCGATGCCATCCAGCCCACCCCCGAGCCGCACGATGCAGTGCCGTTCGGGGTCGTCGAACAAACCGTCCCACAGCGACGGCAGCAAATCCACCGCCTGCAGGAATCCGGCGCACCAGTCGCGCGCGTCGACCCATTCGTTGGCGCCCTGCTCGGCGATGCTGAAGATCGGCTCCCAGGCTTGCGAGTCCGCCTGCAATTGGTGGCTGATGTGCCGCAGGTGGCGCATCACCAGCACCACCGTGTCCTTGCGCCGGCGGCGGCTCGCGAAAGGCGCTGGTGCATGGTCCACGCTGTCACCGCCCCAGATCAGCGGCAGCCAGTCACCGCTGGGCACATCAACCAATAGGGCCGCAGGCGCCACCGCGATGGCGGTGAGGTAGCCGTCCAGACCGTCGAGCGACATCACACCCTGATCGGCCTTCTCGGACATCTGCAGCAGCGATCGCTCCAGGCCTTCAAGTTCAGCCGCCGTCAGCGGCGTGACCCGCGAGTGGGGGTCATAAGCGGGGTCGTCCATCGGCGGGATTGTGAGTCAGTGCCCCCCACCCCTCAGTCGAGGAAGAAGTCGGGAATGAAGCGCTGGGTGCCCGGCACCACCGCGTACGGATCGAGGTCGGTGATGCCATGCGCAGCCAGCAATTCGTCGTCGACATGGAATTTGCCGGTGTTCGTGGCGGCATCGCTGGTCAGGATCAGGTAGGCCGCATCGGCCAGAATTTCGGGCTTGCGGCACAGGTTCAGATCGACCCCGGGGATCATCTGCATCGCCGCGGTGGCGATCGCGGTGCGCGGCCACAAGCTGTTGACGCCGATGCCATGCGGCTTGAATTCCCCGGCATGACCGAGCGTGCATTCGCTCATGCCGTACTTGGCCATCGTGTAGGCCACATGGCTCTTGAACCAGTGCTCCTTCATCGACAGCGGCGGGCTCATGTTCAACACATGCGGGTTGCGCCCGGCCTTGGCGCTCTTGATGAGTTCGGGCAGGCACGCCTGGGTGCATGCAAAGGTGCCGCGCACGTTGACCCCGAACATCAGATCGAAGCGCTTCATCGGTGTGTCCGGCGTCGGCGTCAGGCTGATGGCGCTGGCGTTGTTGACGAGGATGTCGATGCCACCGAAGCGCTCGACCGCTGCTGCCACGGCAGCCGCGATGGCCGCGTCGTCGCGGATGTCGGTCTGCACCGCCAACGCGTGCCCGCCAGCGGCTTCGACCTCGGCTGCGGCGCTGGACAGCGTGCCCGGCAGCTTGGGGTTGGGCTCGACGGTCTTGGCCAGCAACACGATGTTGGCGCCGTCTTGTGCCGCGCGTATGGCGATCGCCAGGCCGATGCCGCGGCTCGCACCGGTGATCAGCAGGGTGCGGTCTTTGAGGGTTCGGGTCATGTGGTGGCATTTGCCTTTCTTGAAGAGGGAGATGGCGGCGTCGGCGCTTGCAGGAACGGCAGCGCGGCGATGTGAAGTGCGATCGCGTTGGCGCAATAGCGGTAGACCGGCGCGCCGGGGTGGAAGCCGTCTGACGCCATCACGCCGCGGTTCAGCGACACCGCCATCGTCACCACCGACACATCGCTGCGCTGCGCAGCCCAGCGCAGCAGTGCCGCGTTGTGACGGTCGGCATCGGTGCCGGCGATCCAGCGCAACGGCTGCGGCAGGCCGTGGAACTGCCCCACCGGCGGCAGCGGCGCAAACACCACGTGGCGCACGCCCCAGCGGGTGCGCAGCCCGTTGGCCAGCGCGTCGCGCGCCGCCACCGCCCTGCTGGACGGGATCTGGTCGACCACGTCGTTGACCCCCGTCACCACCACGGCCACATCGGCCGCGGGTGCGTCGTGCGCGTCCAGAAACTGCAGGGCCTGGGCGGTGGTGATGCCCGAGCGCGCCAGCAGGCGCCAGTGCACCTGCAGCGGCAGCGTTTGCGCGAGCCGCTCTGCCAACCGCCCGGCGAGTGCATCGGCTTGCGCCGGCACCCCGACCCCGGCCGCCGACGAATCGCCGACGATCAACAGCTTGATCGGCGCCGCGCCCCGCGCGCCGACCACGCCGTAGCGGTCACCATCGGGCTCGGGCAGGCGCGGCATCCGCGCACGCGTCGCCAGCGCCTGCACCACCAGCAACGGCGTCAGCATCAGCTTGGCGGTCAGCGACATGGGAACTGCAACCGACCGGCTCAGGCGTCGAAGGTGGAAAAGTCGGGCTTGCGCTTTTGCAGGAAAGCCTGAAACGCCTCCATTGCTTCCGGGCTGCGCAGGCGTCTCGCGAAGATTGCGCCTTCAGTGCGGATGGTCTCGACCGTGGCTGCCATCTGCGGCGCGCGCAGCAGCTGCTTCGATTCGCGCACGGCACCCGGTGGCAGCGCGTTGAAGCGCTCGGCGATGCGGCGCGCGTGGTTGACCACTTCGGCCGCCGGCAGCACGGCATTGGCGATGCCGCAGTCCACCGCCTGCTCGGGCGTGAACGGGTCGCCCAGCAGCAGTTTCTCGGCCGCGCGACGGTGGCCCATCAACTGCGGCACCAGCAGGCTCGACCCGAACTCGGGCACGAGCCCCAGGCCGACGAACGGCATCGCGAGGCGGGCTTCGTCGGACACGTAGACGAGGTCGCAATGCAACAGCATCGTGGTGCCGATGCCGATCGCGGCACCCGTCACCGCGGCCACCACCGGTTTGTCGAATCCCATCAGTGCTTTCATGAACAGAAAGACCGGCGAGTCCATTGCGTCGCTGCCCTGGCCGGGCGCGCGTTTCATGAAGTCCTCGATGTCGTTGCCCGAGGTGAAGACTCCCGGCTGCCCGGTGATCAGCACCGCGCGCACCGACTTGTCTTCTTTCGCAGCGTCGAGCGCCGCGGTCATCGACTGGTACATCGCGACAGTCAGTGCGTTCTTCTTCTCCGGCCGCGCGATCTCGATCGTGCAGACCCCGTTGCGGATGTCGGTCTTGATGCTCATTTGGAATCCTTCGTGCGTTGCAGTGCGGGGCGAGCGCCCTTCGGAACGGCTGTGCGGGAGCACATGTTCAAACCCTCTCGAGAATGGCTGCCGCGCCTTGCCCCATGCCGATGCACATCGTCACCATGCCGTACTTCAGCTTGTGGCGTTGCAAGGCATGGACGACCGTGGCGGCTCGGATGGCGCCGGTGGCGCCGAGCGGATGACCGAGTGCAATCGCGCCACCCATCGGATTGACCTTGGCGGGGTCGAGCCCGAGCGTGTTCACCACCGCCAACGACTGCGCCGCAAAGGCCTCGTTCAACTCGATCCAGTCCATCTGGTCTTGGGTCAGACCGGCGTACTTCAGCGCTGCGGGAATCGCCTCGATCGGGCCGATGCCCATGACTTCGGGTGCCACCCCGCGGCTGGCATAACTGACAAAGCGCGCCAGCGGTTTCAGGTCGAACTGCTTGACCGCCCTTTCACTGCAGAGAATCAGCGCGCCGGCGCCATCACTGGTCTGGCTGCTGTTGCCTGCAGTGACGCTGCCCTTGGCGGCGAACACCGGCCGAAGCTTCGCAAGCCCTTCGAGCGAGGTGTCGGGCCGCGCACCTTCGTCGAGCTTGACCGTGCGGGTCTTGGTTTGCACACCACCGGTTTCTAGGTCCGGAAATCGGTCGATGACATCGATCGGCGTCATCTCGTCGGCGAACTCACCGGCTTCCATCGCCTTCAGCGCACGCTGGTGCGACTGCAAAGCAAAAGCGTCTTGCGCCTCGCGGCTGACCTTCCATTGCGAAGCCACCTTCTCGGCGGTCAACCCCATGCCGTAAGCGATGCCGACGTTCTCGTCGTGCGCGAAGATCTCGGGGTTGAACGATGGCTTGTTGCCGCCCATCGGCACCATGCTCATGCTCTCGGCACCGCCAGCAATCATCACATCGGCTTCACCGACGCGGATGCGGTCGGCAGCCATCTGCAGCGCGGTCACGCCGCTGGCGCAGAAGCGGTTGACCGTGACCCCACCCACGCTGTGCGGCAAACCCGCCAGCACCATCGCCACACGGGCCATGTTCATGCCCTGCTCGGCCTCCGGAAAGCTGCAACCGATGATCGCGTCCTCGATCGCCTTCGGGTCCAGATTCGGCACCTGGGCCAAAGCGCTCTTGACCACCGCCATCAGCAGATCGTCGGGCCGCGTGTGCTTGAAAAAGCCGCGGCCGCTCTTGCCGATCGGGCTGCGGGTGGCAGCGACGATGTAGGCGTCTTGAACTTGTCTCGTGCTCATTGCGTGCTCCCTCTCAATTCCGCACCGGCTTGCCGGTCTGCAGCATGCCCATGATCCGTTCCTGCGATTTCGGATGCTCCAGCAAGCCGCAAAAACGCTCGCGCTCCATCGCCATCAGGTACTCCTCGGTGACGATCGATCCGGCATCGACATCGCCGCCGCACACCACCTCGGCGATCAGGGTCGCGATGTGGAAGTCGTGCGCACTGACGAAGCCGCCGTCGCGCATGTTGGCCAACTGCGCCTTGATGGTCGCGATGCCGCTGCGGCCGGCCACCGGAAACCGTGCGCGCACCGGCGGCCGGTAGCCGCTGTCGAACAGCGCCTTGGCCTGCGTGCTGGCAACGAACAACAACTCGTCCTTGTGCGGCACGACGATGTCGCTGTCCAGCAGGTAGCCGAGCTTGCGCGACTCCAACGCGCTGGTCCCGACCTTGGCCATCGCGGCGGAAGTGAATCCTTCCGTGAGAAACGGCAGCAGGTCCTTGTGCGTGGTCAGCGCCTGGTTCTCGGCCGCGCGGCGGGCGATATAGGTCAGGCCGCCGGCGCCCGGGACCAGGCCGACGCCCACTTCGACCAGGCCGATGTAGCTTTCCATCGCAACCACGCGCTTTGACGAATACACCGCCAGCTCGCAGCCGCCGCCCAGCGCCATCCCGCGGATCGCGGAGATCACCGGCACCGCGGCATAGCGCAGGCGGAGCATGGTCTGCTGCATGAACCCTTCCGCGTCCT